>NZ_JBWLUT010000117.1:0-18628 GCF_056504575.1 Blautia sp. CGZ-1-C1 | reverse complement strand
CTGAAGGCACATGTAGAGCACTGGGATAATGAAGATGAGATTGTTGATTATCTTCAGAAAGTTCTGAATAAAGAGGCATTTGACCATGCAGGACTGATCTATGGTATGGGACATGCGGTCTATACGCTTTCTGATCCTCGTGAAGTGATTCTGAAACGTTTTGCTCAGGCACTGGCTGAGGAGAAAGGAATGACGGAGGAATTTGATCTCTACGACAAAGTTGAAGGAATTGCCGGAAAACTGATTATGGAGCATAGAAAACTGTTCAAAAATGTCTGCGCTAACGTAGACTTCTACAGTGGATTTGTATATAGCATGCTTGGCATTCCGGAAGAGTTGTTTACTCCGATTTTCGCCATCGCACGTATGCCTGGCTGGAGTGCTCACCGTCTGGAAGAGCTGATTAATGCGAATAA
The DNA here is from genome assembly GCF_056504575.1 of Blautia sp. CGZ-1-C1. Lineage (NCBI taxonomy): Bacteria > Bacillati > Bacillota > Clostridia > Lachnospirales > Lachnospiraceae > Blautia > Blautia sp. CGZ-1-C1. Next base: position 18,212 of record NZ_JBWLUT010000117.1, on the reverse strand, counting down.
GATCATTCGTCCGGCTTATAAGTATGTGGGACATCATACAGATTTTGTTGCTTTTGATGAAAGATAATTTTATATAAGAAATATTACAGGCTGCGGTTGAATCAGCAGCCTGTTTTTATCGCTTGCGGGATTTTGTTTAAAGAATAAGTATTCTTAGAGCAAAATGAACAAAATGCATTTCCGGGGAAGTGATTCTCTCAGAAATGCATTTTGCTTATTTTGACTTATTATTATGGAAGTAAATTATTTAGTCCTGCTTTACATTAAATGCTTTCATTCCAGGATATACTGCGCTTGCGCCGAGTTCTTCTTCGATACGGAGAAGCTGATTGTATTTTGCAACACGTTCAGATCTGCTTGGAGCGCCTGTCTTGATCTGGCAGGTATTCAGTGCTACTGCAAGGTCTGCGATTGTTGTATCTGCTGTCTCACCGGAACGATGAGAGGAAATTGCAGTATAACCTGCTTTATGAGCCATTTTGATTGCTTCCAGTGTCTCAGATACGGAACCGATCTGGTTTAATTTGATCAGGATTGCATTACCTGCGCCAAGCTCAATACCTTTTGCAAGTCTCTCTGTATTTGTAACGAACAGATCATCACCGACAAGCTGTACTTTATCCCCGAGTCTTGCAGTAAGTTTCTGCCATCCTTCCCAGTCTTCCTCATCCAGACCGTCTTCGATAGAAATGATCGGATATTTTTCACATAATTTAGCCCAGTGCTCAATAAGCTCTTCGGCTGTGTATTCTGTTCCAGCCTTCGGAAGTTTGTAGTAGCCTTTGCCTTTCTCACTCTTCCATTCGGAGGAAGCTGCATCCATCGCAATCTTGAAATCTTTGCCTGGCTCATAACCTGCTTTTTTAACTGCTTCAAGGATTGTCTCGATTGCTTCTTCATCAGATTTCAGTGCCGGGGCGAAACCACCTTCATCACCTACAGAAGTAGCAAGTCCGCGTTCTTTCAGGATAGAAGCAAGTGCGTGGAATACTTCTGCACACCATCTTAAGCATTCTTTGAAGGATGGTGCTCCAACTGGCATGATCATAAATTCCTGTACATCCAGACCAGAGGATAATGCATGGCATCCACCGTTTACGATATTCATCATCGGAACCGGAAGACGGTTTCCGGATACACCGCCAAGGAATCGGTACAGCGGAATTTCAAGGGAAGCTGCGGCTGCCCTGCAGCAGGCGATAGATACTGCAAGGATTGCATTTGCTCCCAGTTTGGATTTATCTTTTGTTCCATCCGCTGCAATCATAGCTGCGTCTACAGCGTAGATATCGCTGGCATCGAGACCTTCGATTGCTTCATTGATTGTTGTGTTGATGTTTTCTACTGCTTTCTGTACACCTTTTCCAAGGTAACGAGCTTTATCTCCATCTCTTAATTCCAGAGCTTCAAATTCACCTGTGGAAGCACCGCTTGGAGCTGTTCCTCTTGCAACAGTGCCGTCCATCAGATATACTTCTGCCTCGACTGTCGGATTTCCTCTGGAATCCAGAATTTCTCTTCCTACTACTTTCTCAATTTCTAAGTACATGATAAATCCCCTTTCTGATATTACATTAAACTCCTGGTACATCACTTCTAAAAAGCTGTGTTCATGCAATGCGCGAGATACAAGAATATAGCTGCTTTATAAAGGATGTACCAAAGTACAACAGACCATTGGCTATATGGGCTGTATGTAAATGACTCATATCTGGTAAATGGCTTCAGCATAGCCATAATTTTAATGAAATTGCAGATATGAGTCAATAATCCGAAGATTTCAGCAGTGCATCGGATGGAGTTTTAAATAATTGATTCACGCGAGAGTTTTATTTGGTTAACTCTTGTAATTAGTATAAACTAACTAACATAAAAATACAAGCACCAAATCAGGAAAAAATTGAGAAAGTATTTCTATAAATACTAAGAGTAAAAATTTTAAAATACAACCTAAAATTTAAGTGTTATAATTATAATACAAAAATGGCTTCAACTATTTTTTTAGAATAATTGAAACCATTTTGTAATTACATTATTTATGTGGGCATTTTACATAAGTATTAGTCGAATAAAGTTTGGCATTAGCTAAATATCCACATTTTTCACATCTTTGACATTTATATACATATACAGTACATCCACCAGATCCATTACTACTATGATTATTTAAATATCCATTAACCATACTATGAGTGCATATTGCTCTTGAAACAAATGTATCTTCTGTAATAGAGATTTGTACACCATCATTACCAATGAATATATCATTACATTGTGAAAAGTCTATACTAGATGTATCGATATTATCTGCATTACTATTATCAGCTTCAAATTTAAAATCTGTAAAATCCAAATCATAATTGCTAATACTATCGCTAACACTTATGTCAGAAGACTGCATCGGCTCATATGCCAACACCGTTCCAGCTCCAGCAACAATTGTCAGTGCAGACACAGCCACCATAATCCCTCTCTGTAACAATCCTTTTTTCTTTTCCTTCATCATGTAGTTGATCCTCCTTTTTTAAGATTTTCATGTTCTTTCCGCTTTTCTTTTTATTGCTGAAAAGATTATTTTTCCACATAACCGGATTTTTGTCCGGAGTTGAGGCTTCGTTTACCAGCAGTGTGGCATAGTCTTTGCGGCGTTCCTTTAAGCAGCCCTCTACGGCGGCGCTGTCACTGACTATTTCTGCTGTATCTATGTAAAGGAAAAGTAAAAGGTATGCCACCGGATTCATCCAGTGCAGGCACAAAACCAGAAGGCATAATACTTTTACCAGATTGTCGTGATTTTTCAGATGAGAATGTTCATGCTTATATACCATGTCATATTCTGAATGTAACATAGGGAGAACTCTCTGGAAATACAATTTTCTGACGGAAAAATCCGATTGTACATGGTCCGCAGATTCCATCAGGAATCAGATAATATACTTGGTTATTGCCTGAATCTTCCACTTTATCAAATATATAATTCTGAATAGAATGAGCTCCTCTCCAGAAGCTGATGATTTGATAAATGGCGAAAATAATGATTGCTACCAGCCATATTTTAGATATGATATCAAACCATTGCGGCATCCATATATATTCACCCTGTCTTTCTGGAGTGAAGGACAAAGAACCTGATAAATATAGCTGAGATTCATCTGTGATCAGCATAGATGTTGGAAATACATCTTTTTGGAATCAGATATTTTATCAATTGCACAGGCATCAGATAAAAGAGGATACCCGTTATCAGTAATCTTCTGCCTAAAGTGTAATTGTAATCAGCGCGTTGAATCAGGTACATAAATAAACAGATTACAACGGGGATTGATCCTGCGATGGACATACAGGTCAGTAGTTTCATTAGATATCACGTCATTTCTTCTTAATGTATTCAAGCAAGTAATTTTTCTCTTCTTCTGTAAGTTCCTGCTCAGAAGTGAGAGCGCTGACGAGGATATTTATGTCAGGTACCGGGTATCCGGATACAGGTGTGGAAACAGATGATCTGGATGTCCTTACCTTTAAGGTTTCCTCTTTTTCTTCAGCGATTTCATTTAATTTATCATATAAATATCGATTTCTTAGTCCAAGGATGAACATGGACACCGGATACAGTAAAGATACTACTGTGGCACCAATCATATATAAAGTAAAAGTATGGGTATCGTCTACAGGAGGTTTGCTCATGAAGTTGACAAAAAAGCAAACACCAGAACATATGGTAAATAGAATCCAGCAGACAATTTCTATTTTTCTTTTCATTATTTCGTCTCCAGATTGTAATCTTCTATCAATTTCTTAACTGCATTTAGTGTATCATAACTGCACAAAAGTCACAACCGATTTTTATGAAATTATCAGACTTTTTGACGCCATTCTTCGAGATTTATCGACAAAAAGCTATAAAAAAGTTACAAAAAACCGGACAAAGAATCTTGATACTATCAAAATTCATGTCCGGTTTTGTATAGGAGTTACTGTCTGATGAATCTGGCAATTACCGATTTATTTATGAAGGAATGAAAACAGTCCTTTTTTCTTTTCGTAAGGCTCTGAGGTAATTCCCTTTACTTCATATCCTGTGGCATTAATCGCCGCTTTTAATCTGGCTTCATCTACAGGTGCATCGGTGATAAGAGTGGTTTCGCCTTTGCTGTGGGAAGATGAAACTTTATCTACCTGGAAAGCTTTTCTTACTGCGTCATTGACATGAGATTCGCACATTCCGCACATCATTCCATCTACTTTTACAGTTGTTTTAATCATAATAGAATCCTCCATTTTAATGATTCAGAAAAGTTGGTATTCACTAACAGTGATTATATCACATAAATTCCATTTTTACAATCTCTATGCAAGAGCCTGCGCAAGAGCTTTTTGAACAGCTCCAAGGATTCCTTCAGATGAGAATGTTGCACCACTTGCCGTATCAATTCCATCAGCGGACTGATTTCCCATGATCTGAGGATAAAGTGTTCCCCATGCATAGTCGAAATATTCCGGAGAATCACTGTTGCTCTGTTCAATAGAGGAAATCTGGCCGTTCTGGATAGTTACCGTTACTTCTACTCTTCCACTATAGCCATAACTTGAAGCGGAGTATGTTCCGTCTTTATACGGTCCTTGCGGTTCAGGTGTCGGCTCCGGTGTTTCGTCTGGGGTTGGTGTCGGTTCAGGCGTTTCTGTCGGAGCGGGTGTGTTTTCAGGAGTTGGTGTTACCTCTGGCGTCGGTGTTGCTTCCGGTGTCGGAGTAACGTTCGGAGTTTCTGTTGGAACTGGTGTCGGAGTTACTTTTGCGTTCGTTTTGGCAGCCTGTTTCTGGATATCTTTCATCGCATTTAAGATTCCTTTGGATGAATAGGTCGCACCACTGACAGTGTCGATTCCATCAGCGGACTGATTCTGAATGATTGAATTTTCAAGAACCTCCCATGCCTTCTGGAAAAACTGTGGTGTATCGGTATGCTTTACATCGAGAGATTTGATAATTCCTTTTTTTATCTTAGCAGTCAGGGTTACCGTTCCGCTGTAACCCTGTGCAGTTCCCGTATAAGTACCATCTTTGTATGGAGATTCTTTATCCGGATTTGGTGTTGGAACTGGTTTCTTTGTAGGTTTTGGTGACGGCGTTGGTGTTGGTGTGGCTGTTGTCTGGTTTCCTGATGGAATCGCCTGAGACAATGCGTTCTGGACTGCTGTGATAATTCCATTTGAGGAATAGGTAGCTCCACTCACCGCATCTACGTTTGGTGACTGGCTGGAAATAATTCTGCTGACTACACCCTGTGCATTGGCAAAATAGGAAGCTGTTTCGCTGGAGGCATCCAAAATATTGATTGATGCAATTTTATGATTACTGACAGTTACCTGCACAGTGATCGTTCCCACCGAATCCGGTTCCGGCAGCGGCTGTATAAGTTCCATCCACATATCCGCGTCAGCCGGAACTTGTGTAGTTGGTGTGACAGTACTTCCTGCACCACCTCCGCCGGCAGCGCTGCCATTTGCAGCGGCTCCGGTAGAAGCATTTTTCTTTGTGCCGGTTTTTATCTTACTGGCTTTTTTGGCTTTCTTTGATGTTTTTTTGCTGATGCTTTGCTGCTTTTTGCAGAAGATTCCTGTAAAACTTCGTCGTGGGTATTTCCTGTTGCAATCAGTTCTTTGATATCATCAGTAGACATAATACTATTATTAGAAACTTACAGCGGTTTCTACGGGGCTTTTTTCAGTCTGATAACAGGTCACACAGACTGCTGCAAAAACTGCAGCCGCCGGAAGAAGCTTTAACCAGGGCTTTAAATTATCCTGTTTCTGATTTGTTTCAGGATTCGTATTTTTTTTCTGCTCATTATTCTTGTCCATAAATCCTCTCCTCTTCTTTTATAACATTTCTGGAAAATATAGATAGCAAATTTCCTACTAACAGCATTATGTTAAATTTCAAGACTTATCCCCTCTGTATTTTCCAGAAACGTTATATAATTAAACAGACAAAACTATCCACTTTCACTACGCGACTTCACACTGAATATCTGTCATTTTATGTTTTACAAGGAAAAGAAACCCTGTCCTTTTGACCGGAATACAGGATTTCTTTTCTATGTCTGTGAATCAGTTAATTCTCACACTGAATTAATCCGATTATTTTACAGTTACTTTAAATGTCTTGGATACACCATTGCATGTTACTGTAATCTTAGCAGTACCTTTCTTGATACCTTTTACTGTACCATTGGAAGATACGGTAGCAATTTTCTTATTGCTGGATTTGTATGTGATCTTTCCGGATGGAGTTGCTTTTGCTGCAATCTTAGTTGTCTTTCCAACTTTTACAGATGCTGATGTTTTTGTAAGCTTCAGAGTTGGATTCTTAACTGTTACTGTGCAGGTTGCTTTTACGTTGCCGCATTTAGCTGTGATCACAGCTTTTCCGGCTGCTTTTGCTGTAACTTTACCGGTTGTTTTGTTTACTGTTGCAACTTTTGGGTTGCTGGAAGTAAATGTAACTTTTGATGCATCTGCTCCTGTTACAGTTGCTTTCAGTGTAGTTGTTTTTCCTTTGTAAACAGTAGCTGTTTTCTTGTTGAGAGTGACTGTTACCTTCGTATCAGCTTTAACAAGAGCCTCTACGGCTGTGTTCAGATGAGTTGTAGCTTCATCAACCTCTGCCTGAGTTGGTTTTTCTTTTGCAAGAAGATCTTTTGCTTCCTGAAGCTCTAACTGCATTGCCTTCCAGGAATCTGCTGTGTAATCTGTCTCTTTTAATGCTTCTGCTTTTTCTACTGCTGCTTTTAATGCTGTTGTATCCGCTTCTCCTGCTTCCGGTTTTACAATGTTTGCATCTGTTGCATTAACTTCAAATACAGTATCTGCATATCCCATTGCATATACAGTAACTTTCCATTTTCCGGTTCCGTCTGTTCCTTTTGGAAGCTGGCAACGGTAGGAATCTGTCAGACCAAGCTGGATTCCCATAGCTTTATGCATCCAGTTATCTGCTGCGAATTTTGTTCCGTAAGATGCCAGAACTTTGTCACCATTTCCGTAGTAATCCCATCTTACAGCATACATTTTAGCTCCAAGAGCTCCATATCCGTCACCGGTAATATCTACTCTTAAGAATTCACCGTAGCTTCCGCTTGCTTCTTTTACTGTCGCGGTAACATTGGATGCTGTCTGGAGTGCCTGATCTTTAAGTCCGGAACCAGTACCATTTGTTCTTGCTTTGAATGTGAATGTTCCATCAGAACCTTTTACAGCTTCTTTTAAGCCGTTTGTTTCAGCGGTAACATCAGCAACTGCACTATAAGACTGCAAATTGTTTTCTCCAAATCCTCCGGCAACTGTACTTCCATCTTCCACAACCTTGAACTGTGATTTGAAAGCTTCATAGTCTTCTGCTTTTACTGCGACAGGCACATATTTCAGACCTACTACGTTGTAATGGTCGAATTCTACAACACTTCCGTCAGCTTTTGTGATCTGCCCTCTCTCCGGCTGGTTCAGCTTTACTGTGGTTCCGTCAGTGAGTACCGCATCGTTTGCTGAGGTCCAGTAGGAAATCTCATAAGAACCGCCGTTTTTGTCATACATGATTGCCTCACACTGGTAGCTTCCTCTGTGCAGGCCATGGTTTACAGTAGCTCTGGTTACTGTATCGAAACCGCCTTTGTCAAGTTCATCATGGCTGTCTTTTGTTGCATTGGAAGCTGTATTTGCAGCATTGTAAACTCCCTCAGACGCCCAGTACTGTGCCCATGTCAGACCTGCATAGACATATTTATAGCCTGTTTCTGCTGTTGCAGCGAATTCATCTTCTGCTGCTGTCTGGTCGTCAACAAAAGGTGTTTCCTCATCGCCTGCAAAAGCATCAGCAGTGTCATCTGCTGCATCAAACTCATTTGCCTGTGCTTCAGTCTCCACAGCAACATCAGATGTAAAATCCGCAGCCATAACCGGTAATCCTGAAACCATCATTGCTGCACTTAAAATTGCAGGAGCTGCCATTTTGATTAAATTTCCCTTGCGCATACCTTTAAATCCTCCTGAATATGATTTGATAAATAGTTACTGTTCACAGTAACGATAAATATATTTCCAAACTGTCCGGAAAACTGAAAGTTTTGACAGTTCAGAGATCTTTATATAAGATAAGCCTATTCACTGATGGAATAAGTATCTTTCAGTAATTGAAATCTTTCTTTCATGCCTTCCGTCATCCAGACATGATCAGAATCATCTACGAACAGTCCGTCTGCATTGTATTTCTTTAAAAGTTCCTCTGCTTTCTCTTTTCCCAGTACAAAGCAGGCAGTGGAAAGTCCGTCCGCATTCAGACCATCATCACACACAACCGTCACAGATGTAAGACCACTTCTTGCAGGATATCCTGTAGCAGGATCCAGTATATGATGATATCGGACACCATCTTCTATAAAATATTTTTCGTAATCTCCGGAAGTAGATAAAAATTCAGTACCATTCAGAGTAACTACTCCAAGGTAATCACCTTCTGTATCCCGCGGATCAGTGACAGCTACCTGCCAGGCTGAGCCGTCGGGTTTGCTTCCATAGCTCATAACACTGCTACCGCCAAGATTCAGAATCATGCCTGATACATTCTTATCTGCATCAAGAATCTTCTTTGCTGCATCGCAGCCGATTCCCTTACCTGCCGCACCCAGATCCAAGGTTACTCCTTCCGGCATGGTAACTTTATTTCCATCCAGAGTCACCTTGTCATATCCTACATTTTCAAGCAGGGAATTTAATTTATCATCCGAAGGAATGTGCGGATCCTCTCCGTCAATATCCCACAGGCGGATCACTCTTCCCATAGTAGGATCCATGGCTCCGTCAGAATCCTTCGACAAATCCAGTACCTGTTTTAAACAGGTGGCAGTTTCATCAGATACCGTTGTTGTATTTCCGGCATTTTGATTGATCTGATATATCTGAGAACTTTCTTTTGTCCAAGAGATCCAGTTCTCTTCCACATCTTTTAATGCAGAGATTACGTCTGCTGTGATATCCTCACCAGTTGTGTAAAGAGTCTCTGATACTACAGTGTCCATAGCAAAGTCTGTTTTGGTGTAAGTGTTTATTTCAGAGTTTCCCCATGCAGTCCGGGATGTGCATAAAAGAGATGCCGTAATGAAAAGTCCCAGCACAAAAGAGCGTCTGTTTGTCATATATTTCTGATTCCTTATCCTCTTATTGTTGTTGTTAACTAACTCTATAGACTATATCATTGTACGGATAGTATGTCTACCAATATAGTTAGTTATTACTAATCAAATTTTCTCAATAAGTTAGTAATTGCTAATTTTTATCAATAACAGTGCCTGTGTGAATATTTTTTCTTGGGCAGACTGCAGTGCAGGCGTGACAGCAGATGCATTCCCCTGAATGTGCAGTATCGCCGTCAATATCCAGATGTGCCGGACATCTCTTCTTACAGAGAGTGCACTTCTGCGCACAGTTTGGACGATTACGTTTGAAAAGTGCTCCCGGGATGATCGGCATGATTGCAAATACCGCTCCCATGGGACAAAGAAACTGGCAGAAGAAACGCTCCTGTGTACACATTCCGACCATGATCAGGATCAGCAGAACTGTTCCTGCAATATATGTAGATTTTGGCAGTCTGCCTGTTGTAAGCATGGAGAATACATCCCATGGACTCATTCCCTGTAATTTAGAATAGAATCCTGTTATGCAGGAGAGAAGCAGGAATGTAAGAAGCACATATTTTACTTTCTGTAATCTGTGCACCCATTCCTCCGGATATCCATGTTTTTTCTTTTTTCCAAAGCATTTCGCACGAATAAATGCGGTAAGCTCATACAGAGCATCTCCCAGCGAGCCAAACGCACAGGCATAACCGCAAAAATGACGTCCGAACAGAATGGTAATGATCAACAGCAATGCCGTGATATCCAGAAAGGAGTTCCAGGTTACGCTCTGCTGTCCTCCGATTGCAAGAAAGATAGATTTTACTCCTGCAAATGCAGTAGAAAAAAGAGATGGCGCTGCTATAAAAAATATAAGCTGTATGGCGGCACGGATCAGCCGTACCTTTCGTTGTTTCTTTTTCATGCGTTTTCCGCCTTTGATAATGCGTCATTTACTGCTTCTAAGATACCGGTAGAACTGAAAGTTGCTCCGGAAATGGTGTCAACATCTGTGCTCTGCTCGCTGATGATGCTGTTTATGACATTCTCACCCTGTGACAGATAAGCACTGTCTTCACCCGGTGCACTGACTACACTGACTGCTGTAATGGTATCGTCTTCCAGAGTTACCTGAACAGTGATCGTTCCACCGTATCCTGTTCCTGAACCTTCGAAGGTGCCATTCTTATATACATTGTCAGAGTCATCGGCTTCTTCAGAATCTGCCTGGTCTGTATTTTCCTTATTATCTGTAGAATCCTTTTCGGATTTATTATCAGCTTCTGAAGAGGCATCAGAAGAAGTTTTACTTTCTGCTGCTGTTTTCTGTTCTTCATAAGTTTCCTGTAATGCTGTAAGAATCTGGTCCTGCTGATTCTCCAGACTCTCTACTTTTGCAGTCAGGTCTGCAATATCCTGAGTCTGTTCTTTATCCTTTACTGTTCCATTATAGAAAAATACCGCCATGATGATCAGCAAAAGAGCAATCAGACGCAGATAAAAATTTTGATTATTCACGTTGTTTCCTCTCTTTCATTTTATTTTTGCCGGATATGATATTTGTTTTTGAGCGAAGCAAAACTTAATCACAACTAACTTTGGAAGTATATCATTTTCGTATCCAAAAATCTATATATAATGGCTTTTGCTAATGTTGTTTTTTTCTCATTAAGATGACCCCGGAGTAAAATCCGAGGTCATTTATTGTGTGAGTCATTGATCTGTTATCATTTATTTTACTTTTACTGTAAATACCTTTTTAACTCCGTTGCAGGTTACTGTGATTTTGGCTGTACCTTTTTTCTTTCCTTTTACAATGCCTTTGGAGCTTACTGTTGCAATCTTGGTGTTGCTGGATTTGTAAGTAATCTTTCCGGATGGGGTTGCTTTTGCGGAAATTTTTGTTGTTTTTCCTGCTTTTACAGTCGCTGAAGTTTTTGTAAGTTTCAGTGATGGATTCTTAACTGTTATCTTGCAGGTTACTTTGTATTCTCCGCAGGATGCTGTGATCACTGCTGTTCCTTTTGCTTTAGCAGTTACAACACCGTTGCTGTTTACTGCAGCCACTTTTGTGTTGCTAGATTCCCATGTAATTTTATCGGTAAGGTTTGTTGTAACTTTGAGAGTGGTTTTTGTGCTGCCTTTTGTATATAGAGTCTTGGAAGAAGTATTTAATTCAAATGTATTTTCTACTTCTTTGTAAGTAAAAGTAAGATTATTCTTATATCCCACAGCAGTTATTTCAAATACAGTTGTGTCTGTTACCTGAAGATCTGTGAAGTCTAAAGTTCCATCTTCTTTTACAATGATTTTGCTTCCTTTTCCTGTTGCGGCATATTCTGTATCATCAACTTTTACTTTGCTGATGCTCTTAATGTATGCAGAGAATTCTTCTGCAGTAATGTCTTCTGCTGCAACCAGCTTTGTCTCGTTACTGTCATAGGAAGCCGGCATTTTGTCTGTATTTACTGTAAATTCAGTGACAATAGCTGCGTAGTTTCCGCTGGCATCTGCAATTTCAACCTTGTGTGTTCCCAGTGCAAGAGTTCCAACAGCAAGTTTTCCGTCTGTACAGGAAACCGCAGTTCCGTCTACGGCATACTGTGCCTTGAAATCAGCAGGCAGTGTCTGGTCAAAGGTAACTGCTGCAGATGTGTCTGTATTCATAATATCTGCTACTGTTGCCTTGATTCCTGTAGTTGTCTGTACCTTTACATTCGGAACATCAAAGGTGATCATTCCCTTATCTGTGTAATAAGTAACGCTGTCAATGGTTTTTCCCATGATTGATTTATAATGTGCAGAAGAAACAGGGCATCCGTGAACTTCTGTTGTATATCCGGTTCCCCAGGCAAGCTTGCTTCCGTGCCAGATATTCTCCAGATGACGCAGGCCATAGTTAGTTCCGTCTGTAGTATTTACAGTTACGCCATAAATCTTATCTGTGGTTGTATCGAACAGTGATGAAAAAGTTTCCTTGTCCAGATCCAGTTCATAATCACCGTATTTTGTTTCTGTTTTTAATGTAGCATCAATTGCAACTGTCTTTGTCTGAGCGCCTTTCATTGCTGAGAATGAATAGCTGCCATCTGCATTTACAGTAAGTTCTTTGTAATAAGACGGTGTTTCGCTTAAAATGTAATAAGAATAAGAGGCATTTTCAATCAGGGAATCTTTTCCTGTATAGGTATTGCTGCTTGTCTGTCCTCTGTTTGTCACAGTAATTGTAACAGAGTCAGAATCTGTTACCTGTTTCTGGTCTTTCAGGAGGGAAAGATCACTGACTTTTACAGGGAATGTAACACCTGTTACATCGGTTCCGTTGGGGTCTACATGATAAGCGGAATTTCCGTTCATCATTCCGGAAGTTCTTGATTTATTAAGGGTTGCAGATGTAAAGGCATCCACTTTTACATCATTGTTTTTCAGTTCTGCCTTATAGAAATCATCATATGGGATGTTCATAAGAACATAGGCTTCGCCCTGCTGTGCTTCTGCAGCAAAAGCATCCTGGACATCTTCGGTGGTAAATTCTTCCTGCGCATCCTCGGCGTCAAACTCTTCGGAAACAGAGAAATCTGTACTGTCTGTAAGTACCTCACTGTCTGTAAAATCAGATGCCAGAACTGCATATGGCATGCTGGTCATAGCAACTGCGACACTCATTACAACAGGTGCTATTTTTTTCATAAGCTTTTTGTTTGTCATGGTTTTCTCCTCTTCTAAAATTTTTCTTTTTGCGGAATCACTCTTACCAGAGGGTTAATCAACTTATTAACCAAAGGGATTTTACTTTTACCAAAAGGGAGTGACTTCTGCCAAAGATATTCATATAGTATTGCTATAGGTATGCTGTCAGCAGTAATTATACAAATTAGCTACCACTAACTTATAAAATAGTAACATGTCTGTCTGAAAAAATCCACACTTTTTCACCGGGGATATTCGTCATTTTTTCTCAATAAATGCTTTCAGTAAAAATCAGTATTAGTTATATCTAACTTTTGGTTGCGGGAATATTTTTTCTATGTTAAAATGTCTGAAGAATTCTGAGAATTCCATTTTGGATTTTTTTGAGAGGAGAAAATAGATTTATGAAGCAAAAAACAGCCTGCCTTGGGCTTTTTTCAGCTGTGGCGATCATTCTGGGATATGTGGAATCACTGATTCCGGTTTTTGCGGGGATTCCGGGGATTAAACTTGGACTTGCCAATCTGGGAGTACTTTTTATTTTGAAGAAATATTCATTTAGGGAGGCTGCTCTGGTTTCTGTTGTCCGCATTCTGGTGATCGGATTTATGTTCGGAAATCTGTTCAGTATCATGTACAGTCTGGCAGGCGCTGCGCTTAGTATGACAGTTATGACACTTATGCTGAAAAACACCTCCTTCAGTCTGATCGGTGTCAGCGTTGCAGGAGGTGTTTCTCATAATATCGGTCAGCTGATCATTGCCATGCTGATCGTAAATAATGCAAGTGTATTCGTATATACACCGGCACTGTTAGTGGCAGGTGTGGCTGCAGGTGTAGTGATTGGTGGACTTACAAATGAAATTGTAAAAAGAGTTCATATATAGTTGTATATTTTAACCAAATCAAACAAGTTTCTCCTGATTTGTTATCTGCCAGTCTTGGGTTTTGAACAGGCCCATAAAGCAGGATCAGCGGGGTCTTCGAGAAGAGTTACATCCTTGCCAAGCTTCATCTCATCTTCCATTGCTTCTGCCGTATTCTGAATCGCTTTGCCATGCCCGGTGAGTGCTGCAAAGGGTGCAAACTGGGCAGCCCGGTCATGCAGGGGCATTCTCACATGAGAGGATGATTCAGAATGAGGAAGATTGATAATGTCATCATATTTACGAGAGGAATGATTTGTTATATGGCTGTCAGGGACATATTTATTTTTAAAATCATTGTATTGCTTCTGGGAATCATTTATTGGTTTACTCAAGCTTTGTGACCTCCGATCCTTTGATTTCTGTCGACAGATGTTGCACCCTCTTCAAAATTTGTACCCTTTAATATGGCATTTTTTCCATACTTTTTCTTAATTTCCAGCATTGCATGCTGAAGTTTCTTTTCTTTCTGAAGCTTTGCTTCTTTTTCCTGCTTTTCTTTTTCAATAGCCGCATAATCAGTAAACAAATTTAGCTGCTCGTATGTTTCTTTAGGAACAACATCCTGCTCTTTTTTTACATGATTGGCAGTCAGTGTGATACGGCGGATTAACAACTCCGGATTCATAATGCAGTCATAAAGATTCAATGTACTGTCAATGATTTCGTAAGTTGAGGCGGTAAAACCAGATAGATTCTGAGTTCCGTGAGCATGTTTTGGAATACTTCTTCCGTAGCGGTCAATCGTAATCTCACCTTTGTAGTTCCTGCTGATTGCCGGGTTGGAAAGATTTTCTATATCATATCCTACGGTCAGAATTAACTGATCTGTCACCAGTCCTTTATCTACCAGATCAAGTGCCATCATCTCAGCCATTTCCCGGATGACAATTCTTGCTTTCTCGAATTTATAAGGACATTGAAGTACCTGCCCGGAACAGATACTGTTGTTTTCCGGCTTATAGGATTTGATTTCTGCAATAGTGCAGGGTTCCCAGCCCCAGGCATGGTCAATTAATAATTCTGCATTAATGCCAAAAAGCTTATAGAGTAATTCTTCATTATGATAATCATTTGGCTGCCCAATGGAACATCTGGCCACATCACCCATTGTCTTCATTCCGTTTTCTGCGAGTTTTCTGGCGTATCCACGTCCAACTCTCCAGAAATCAGTAATAGGCTCGTGATCCCATAATAATTGGCGATACTCCATTTCATCCAGCTGTGCAATACGGACTCCGTTCTCATCGGGTTCTACGTGTTTTGCCACAATATCCATGGCTATTTTACAGAGATATAAATTCGTACCGATTCCCGCGGCAGCAGTAAGTCCATGAGTATTCTGGATATCCTGAATGATCTTCTGGGTAAGCTTGCGTGCAGACATCTGATATATTTTCATATAATGTGTGATGTCTATAAAAATCTCATCAATAGAATATACGTGCATATCTTCCGGTGCAAAATATTTCAGATATGTCTGATATATTTTTGTACTGATTTCGATATATCTGGCCATTCTTGGCGGCGCTATATGATATGCTGCTTTCAGAGATGGATTACTTTTTAACTCAGTATCGTCGCATGATTCACCTGGTAAATCTGTGCCCGGGTGCTGATCTCAGACGTTCCTGATTTACTTTTCGGACTTTCTGTATAACTTCAAAAAGCCTTGCTCTTCCCGGAATCCCATAAGCTTTCAGGGACGGGGAAACTGCAAGGCATATTGTTCTTTCTGTACGGCTGGCATCTGCAACGACCAGATTCGTGGTCATAGGATCCAGCCCCATATCTTTGCATTCTACTGACGCATAAAAGGATTTCAGATCTATTGCGACATAAATATGAGATTCCATTTATTTATCCTCATTATAGATTAAAACATATTCTGAAAATATCTGCTTATTCTTTAACAACTATATTATCACAAGTATAAAAATATTTATATATCTAAAAATATCCAATATCTGTTTTAATCTTCTTCTATATGATCGCGTCCCTGATTAATAATTGTTCGTACGTGGTCATCTGCCAGGGAATAAAAAATAGATTTGCCTTCTCTGCGGTTTTTTACCAGTTTGTTCTGCTTCAGAATACGAAGCTGATGAGAAATTGCGGACTGAGTCATATTCAGTACTTTAGCAAGATCGCATACACATACTTCAGCTTCAAATAATACAAACAGAATACGGATTCTGGTGGAATCTCCAAAAACTTTGAATAATTCAGCCAGATCGTAAAGTTGGTTTCTTCCGGTAATGTTTCGTTTACAATTTTTAACAGGTCTTCATGAACCTCACATCCTTCGCAAATTTCATCTTTACGTTCTTCCATTCTTTCACCTGTTCCTTCCTTTATATTATTACAAATGGTTACCGCCCACATTTCAGACAGTAACCATATAGTTGCTTATAAATTTTTGTAACTGTTCAGTATTTTTATGGTTAGCCAGCTGAATAGTTATAATTTTTTCACAAACAATGATCGGATTGCATTTAATACAGCAATGATCATAACACCTACATCTGCAAAGATCGCCATCCACATATTTGCGATACCTAATGCGCCAAGAATCAGGCAGAGAACCTTGATTCCGATGGCAAAATAGATATTCTCGTATACGATACGGATACATTTTCTTGCAATTTTGATAGCCTTTGAAATCTTAAGCGGATCGTCATCCATCAGAACGATGTCGGCAGCTTCAATTGCTGCATCAGATCCAAGCGCCCCCATGGCAATACCGATATCCGCTCTGGATAATACAGGAGCATCATTGATACCGTCACCTACAAATGCGAGTTTCTCTTTCTCTGTTTTCTTTGAGAGAAGTTCTTCTACTTTAGATACCTTGTCCGCCGGGAGAAGTTCGCTGTATACTTCCTGTATTCCAAGATCAGCGGCAACCTGATCTGCAACACGTTTGGAGTCACCTGTAAGCATAACTGTTTTTGTAATACCGGCTTTCTTAAGTTCTGCGATAGCTTCTTTTGCATGAGGTTTTACGATATCGGAAATCAGGATATGTCCTGCATATTTTCCATCAACAGCCATGTGTACAACCGTTCCCACATGGTGGCATTCCTGATAGGAAATACCAAGTCTCTTCATTAATTTTGCATTTCCGGCAGCAATGGAAACACCGTCAACCTTTGCAATCACACCGTTACCACTGATTTCTTCAATATCTGTAACACGATTTCTATCAATTGGTTTTCCATAAGCTTTCTGAAGACTCTTACTGATCGGATGGGAAGAAGAGCATTCTGCAAGTGCTGCATATTCTATCAGTTTTTCATCTGCCATCTCATTATGATGGATGCCGCTTACTTCAAACACACCCTGTGTCATGGTTCCTGTTTTATCAAATACAACATATTTTGTCTGAGCCAGTGTCTCTAAATAATTGGAACCTTTAACCAGAACACCCTGATTGCTGGCACCACCGATTCCTGCGAAGAAGCTTAACGGGATACTGATAACAAGTGCACATGGACAGCTGATTACAAGGAAAGTAAGTGCTCTGTAGATCCAGTCCCCCCACATTGCAGGTTTTCCCATAATCAGCAATACAATTGGAGGAATAATCGCAAGTGCAAGTGCTCCGTAACATACAGCCGGTGTATAGTACTTGGCAAATTTAGAAATAAAATTCTCGGATTTTGATTTTCTGGAGCTTGAATTCTCTACGAGTTCCAGAATCTTGGATACAGTAGATTCACCAAATTCCTTTGTTGTGCGGATTTTTAAAAGACCAGTCATATTGATACATCCACTGATTACTTCATCTCCCACTTTTGCGTTGCGCGGGAGGCTCTCGCCTGTCAGTGCGCTGGTATTTAATGTAGAAGTGCCTTCTGTGATCACACCATCAATCGGTACTTTCTCACCTGGCTGTACAACGATGATCGTTCCAATCTCAACTTCATCCGGATCAACCTGTTCTAACTTACCATCCTGTTCTACGTTCGCATAATCAGGGCGGATATCCATCAGCTCACTGATATTTCTGCGGCTCTTTCCTACCGCATAGCCCTGGAAAAGCTCTCCAATCTGATAGAAAAGCATAACCGCGGTACCCTCTGTATAGTCACCCAGAAGAATAGCGCCTATGGTAGCTACAGCCATCAGAAAGTTCTCATCAAATACCTGTTTATTTCTGATACCTTTTAATGCTTTCTTCAGAATATCATGACCAATGATCAGATATGGAATCATGAAAAGCCCAAATCTCAGGTAAGTTCCAAATTTCTGATGTTCATCTATCGGAAGTCCTGAAAAAACGACCACTAGAATCAGTGATATGATGATTCTGACAAGCATTTTCTTTTGCTTCTTGTTCATATTCTATGTCCTCCCCGTTTTTATGTTGTATCCATTATTTGTATCTATAGCAGTTCTGTAAAAGTTACGGTATTAATCCCGC
>NZ_JBWLUT010000116.1:0-146526 GCF_056504575.1 Blautia sp. CGZ-1-C1 | reverse complement strand
AGACCAGCAGGATATGAAAATCCATCTTGTAAGGGACAGCGAGCGATTGGTGTGGAACTTTGCAAAATCGGAAACGGAGATGTGGAAAGAACCGCCCGAACCTCTGCTTGAGAAGATAGCGGATACGCTCTTTTCGGAAAGTGACAGATGGGAAGGAACTGCTTCGGAACTTTGCGAAAGGCTTGCGGTGGATATAAAGCCGAATGTACTTTCTTTAAGGCTCAGTATCAACGCAAGCAGGCTGTTTCGTGATTACGGTATCCGTTATCAGAACAGCCGCACACACGACGGAAGAAAGGTTTCACTTTGGAAAGAAACCGAGCAGACGGCGTGACAAACGGTGTCAAAGGTGTCAATGTTTTTGAGAGCAGCACGCTGTGAAAAACATTGTCACCATCGTCACACTTTGACACCGGATAAAGTTTAGGGGAGTGTGCAGAGAGTGCCTTTTCAAAGGCGGCTCTTTGGTCTCGCCTGCTGGCTCGGTCGGTTCGCAGGCGTGTGTGCCACCGGCACACGCTCACCCCTCGGAGAGCCTTCGGAGAACGCAAAACCTGTTTACAGGTCGCATTTTTGATGGGTGTACCCGTCAAAAGTGCTTTTGCGTTACTTTTGACAAAAGTAACAAAACCTGAGAATGTTGAAATTTACAGATGGGAGATGAAAAAATGCAGAGAACGATAAGTGCAATGGTCGGTAAAGGCTCGGTCAATCACAATAGCCGAAAGTTCCGAGCAGAAAATGTAGACGGAACTCGTACTCATCTCAATATCGACTACTGCAATGAAAATATAAAGACAGTTTATCACGAATTGTTTGATGAAGCATTGGAAAGATACAATGCCAAGCAGATAAGGTCAGACCGAAAGATAAAAGATTATTATGAAAAAATCCGAAGTTCCAAGCAGGAAAAACCGTTCCACGAAATCATTTTACAGGTGGGCGGTAAGGGAAATATGAACGCCGATACGGAAAACGGAGAACTGGCAAAGCAGATTTTAGATGAATACTATCAGGGTTTTCAGGAGCGAAATCCACAGCTTCGGGTGTTCTCGGCTCATCTGCATATGGATGAAGCTACACCACATCTGCACATAGATTTTGTACCTTTTACCACAGGCAGCAAGCGTGGACTTGATACAAGAGTGTCACTAAAGCAGGCTCTTGCAACGCAAGGTTTTAAGGGCGGCAGTCGTGGCGATACGGAGTGGTCGCAATGGATACAGTCCGAAAAAGAACAGCTTGCGGCGGTGATGGAACGTTATGGGATTGAGTGGGAACATTTAGGCACACACGAAAAACATCTTTCTGTTTTGGATTATAAAAAGCAGGAAAGAGAAAAAGAAGTGGCGGCATTAGGTGCGAAAATCGAGCAGAAACAGATTGAATTTGATGTGTTGTCGGAACGAGTATTGAACTATGATAAGGCAAAAGACGAGCTGTCAAATCTTGAAATAGAGCTTGATACTGCACCGAAATATCAGTTGCCAGAACCAGAGAAATTTATGACTGCAAAGGCATATAAAACCAAAATGGCAGAGCCGGTTGTAAGGAAATTGAAGCAACTTGTCAAAACGGTGCTTGCCCGCTGCTTTGAGGGGTGGGACAACTATCATAGGCTGAATACAGCGAATGCACAGTTATACCGCACCAATCAGCGTTTGGAGAAAGTCAATGAAAGATTGACCGAAGAAAACAAAATCCTAAAAGCAGAAAATAAAGATTACAGCCTGCTCCGTAAGGTTTTTGGTCGCAAACAGATAGATGATTTGTTGGAGCAGGCAAGAACAGTTAAAGGTCGCAAGCGTGATAATACACGATCACGATAGACAAAAATCACAGGAGGAAAAGGAAAATGACAAAGACAATTTTTGAAGAAATGGGCGGAACTTATAGACAGGTGGGTGATTATTTATTGCCGAACATCACAGTACCAGCCGAAGAAGAAATAGAGCCGATTGGTTTATGGGGGAAACGACATGCAAGGCATTTAAAGGAACACTATAAAGTGTTATATATGAACCTGCTGACAAGCGGAAAGCTGCATAGTTATCTTGCAGAAGTCGATAAGCAAGCAGAGGATATGTTTCTTCGACTGGTAAAGGAATATGCCGACAGACAAGATGTGACGGAACAATTAAAGAAAGATAATCCCTACGAATGGATTGGAAGAATGAATAATATTCAGGCTTGTGTGAGGGAAGTTGTAGGAACGGAGTTGATTTACACATAAGCGTTTTACGGTATGGTGCTCCTGCGTTTGCTGGAGTGCTGTGGTTGTGGTTGTAAAGAGGTTGTGAAAGATTGAATTTCGTAATGGTTGGATGTATAATTAGGAAGTGAAAATTTTAATTTGCACTTCCATAAGGTGAAATGTATTGACACAAAAAATACAGTATGATAGTATTGCCATTAGAAGAAAGAAAGGCACATTTTGTGTAAGGTGAGGAAATGATTAATAGATAATTTGATTTAAGTAAGACACATATAGTTATTGAGCCTGTAGAGAATAGGTTTGTTTTGTGTACGCTTAAGTTGGATTATCGCAAGAGGCATTTCCTTTGTTTTCCTTTTGGAAAAGAAATAAGGGTCTATTTAGCGAGTCTATTTTTGCGTATGCAAAAAAGACTCGTTTTTGTGTGTTCAAAATAATAATTGGCTCAGACTTCGAAAAGGAGAAACTTTAATGTTGCAGATAAAAAAATTAAATTTAACACATAAAAAAGACCTGAGAATAATTCTTAATGATTTCAACCTTGTGCTAAATGATGGAGATAAGGCAGTTATTATTGGAGAAGAGGGAAATGGGAAATCGACATTAATGAAGTGGATATACAATCCGTCGCTTGTAGAAAACTATATAGAAGCAGATGGGGAAAGGATAATGGGACACGAACGTCTTGGTTATCTTCCGCAGGAGATGCTCGATGAAGATAAGGAAAAAACAATATACGAATATTTTTCTGAAGAGGAAATATTCTGGGAGAAAACGCCTAAAGAATTGTCTGTTATTGCGGGAAAATTTGGAATGAAAAATGATTTTTTCTACAGTAACCAGACAATGGGTAGTCTTTCAGGAGGCGAAAAAGTCAAGACACAACTTATGAGGCTTTTCATTCGCGATGTTTCTGTGCTGTTGTTGGACGAACCTTCCAATGACATCGACATTGCGACGCTTACATTACTGGAAAAAATCATAAATGACTGGAAGCACATTGTGCTTTTTATTTCACACGATGAAACGCTGATAGAGCGTACTGCCAACATGGTGATACATATCGAGCAGATTATACGAAAAACAAAGGCGAGATATACCGTGGCAAAGCTTCCCTATAGACGCTATGTGGAAGAACGGCTTCATAAATTTGAAATCCAAAAACAGCGGGCACTGAGTGACCGTAGGGAGAAAAAGATTCGCGATGAAAAATATCAAAGAGTTATGCAGAGTGTACAAGGTGCATTAAGAAGTTGTACCAGACAAGCACCGTCTGTTGCCAAAAACTTAAAGGACAAAATGCATACGGTTAAGGCAATGGAACGAAGATTTGAAAAAGAAGATGAAAATATGACTCAGATGCCGGAACAGGAAGAAGCAATCTTTGTCAAATTAGGGGATGAAAACTCACACATTCCCGCAGGAAAAACGGTCATAGAATATGAACTTTCAAAGCTTGTGACTCCGGATGGCAAAAGAATTTTAGCAGAAGGAATTCATTTAAAAATAAAAGGTTCAGAAAAAATCTGTATGATAGGAGCCAACGGGGCAGGAAAAACGACTCTTCTAAAAAAGATAGCGGAAGAACTCCTAAATCGGAATGACATTAAAGCAGAATATATGCCTCAAACTTATGAAGACCTGCTGGATTTGGATGTTACACCGGTTGATTACCTTGATAAAACAGGAGATAAAGAAGAGCGTACAAGAATTAGAACATACCTTGGTTCACTTAAATACACACCAGATGAAATGGAGCATCCGATTCGGGAGTTATCAGGCGGACAAAAGGCGAAAGTGCTTCTCTTGAGGATGAGCTTAAGTGGTGCAAATGTTCTTATTCTGGATGAACCGACAAGAAATTTTTCACCATTGTCCGGTCCGGTAATAAGAAAAATGCTCCGAGAATTTCCGGGGGCTGTCATTAGCATTTCTCACGATAGAAAGTATATTGAAGAGGTGTGCGATAAAATATATCAGCTAAATCCTAATGGATTACAGCTAATTGGTGATTGATAACAAAAAGGATGAAAGACTGACAAATTTCAGGCTTTTAGTGAGTTGGAAAGCATACAAAGATTTGAATTTGGAGGATAGATTATGGTACGTACAGAAGATGCATGTGAAATTATAAAATATGCTTTGCAAAACGAAATTAAAGTATATTTAGATGGCGGATGGGGTGTTGATGCACTTCTTAAAAGAGAATCAAGAATACACAATGATATTGATTTGTTTGTTGAACTGAAACATTATCATGATTATATTTATGTGATTAAGCAGCATGGATTTGAGGAAGTAAATACTGATTATACAACGGATGGTCATACTGTCTGGAAAGATGATAAACAAAGAATCATTGATTTACATTGTTTTGAATTTACAGATGACGGAATTGTTTATGAGGGAGATATATTTCCATCAAAAACTTTTTCCGGTATTGGAAAAGTTGGAGATATAACTGTTTCTTGTATTGAACCATTGAGTCAGGTAATGCTTCATTTGGGATATGAACACGATAAAAATGATGTGCATGATGTGATGCTGTTGTGTGAAACATTTCAAATAGCAATACCAGATGAATATAAGGAAAAGTAAAATTTCAGTTTTGTGTTGAATCTCTAAGCAAAATAGCTTATAATTTGACATGCTACATATAGTTATTATCCACAGTTATCGAGTAGGTGTTATCAATGCCGATAACAAAATGATAACATTAGCTCGTATAGGCAGGATAATATGGATATATCAAATAATCAAAAGAACGAGAAACATTACAGAGAATAATTCCTAAACAAAAAGCGTTAGTCTTTGTAGAGTTTGAATAATGAGCAAAATCCCAGAAGTCCTTTATTTACAAGGGTTTCTGGGATTTTATTTTTTCTCGTGATGCTTATCGTTCTCATCTTCTAAAGTAGCAAGTGCTTTTGCGGGAGGTATCTCCGCCTTTCTTTCCGGGGAATCTGCGGAGGCTGAACATTGGACAGGCCCCGCATGTTCAGAAAACGAATGAAGCTGTCTACCACATATATCCTCGACCTGCAGGAGTTGTTGGTTTCCGTCCTCCGCTGACGGCACCAGCCGTCAACCATTTCCTGTGTCAGTGCGGTAGCACATGGATCATTCGCGTGGCAGTAATGGTCAAACAGCATCAGGTTTTCCTCATAGGAAGAATCATTCCATCGCTGGGATGCCTGCCGGTATCTTATAAAGCTATGGATCTGTGGGGAAAGGAACGAACGGAATTCTTTCATATGGACAGCACCTCCTTTGCCATGGGGAACTTGCTCCACACTCAGGACGCATTCCTTTAAATGTACAAAATCTGCCCTTAGATAAGGCTCAAGGGAATCGGGAGCTGTATGTCCGAGAGTCTGTGTAATCACGGGCTGTGGTACACCGTTTTCCAGCATAGAGGATGCCAGGTTGTGCCGGAAGATGTGTGTCCCCTTCCTGTCTCCTGGATTCTGCCGCACTCCTGCAATCCGACAGATTTTTGTTACGATGTTTGCAATTCCCTGGGTAGACAATGGTGAAAAGGGATGTGTTTCTGTCAGGAACAGGCGGGGGCAGCCGGTATCCGGCCTTTCCGATTCCAGGTAATCATATATGGCATTCCCCACAACAGCAGAAAGCGGAAGTTCTAAGGGTACGGATGTTTTCTGCTGTGTGACCAGTATCTGTTCAGTTTTCCAGTCAATGGAACGGAAAGTAAGCCTGGCGATGTCACAACCCCGAAGCCCCGTAAAAAGGAGCAGGAAGAGAATCGCCCGATTACGTGCAGAAACTTTGCCTTTTTCTGCTGCTTCCCGTAGAAGCCTGACCTCATCCTGCGTAAGATACTGGATATTTTTTCTGTTTTCTCTTAGCACAGGCAGGAAACTGAGCACCTTCCGACATTGTGCTGCTTTCCAGTTAAGCCCTGCTTTGAACACTGCTGCAATGTTTTTCTTGTAAGAACAGCTTCTTTGCAAAGAACCACCTTCTACGAGAAAGAATGACAGGACATCCTCTTCCATTATTGCATCCAGACACTGGGCACCCCGTTGCTGCATCTGATGTAAAAAAGATGCTGTATTGAGTGCTTCACCCCGTATGGTCGATTCCTTCTTTCCACGTTTTTTCTCATATATACGGTAAAAATCAATCAATTCTCTGAATTCGGAACAAAGCAGATGATAGGATCCCCTCTCAAACAAGATATGTCGGCTTCTGCCATCAGGCATGCGGCCGAAGTCATCAAACTGCTCCAACGCCCCGATGATAGTTCTTTTGTTTCGCAGATAGTCTTTAGAATGCGGAGCTTTTAATTTCCTACAGACTTTATTCATCTGCAGCTGATAATAAACAGACTGTGGAAAGAGATAACCTCCACGGAAAAAGACCTGTTTATCATAGTCCAGTGGTCTGTCTGTATGGAATGGATAAACTTATAAAAACAGAATGGATCGTATGCCCTGTTTGCGGCAGGAAAACGCACAACAAAATATCATTTCATTCCAAATAGCTGCATTTCGTTCTTTTTAAATGAAATGCGGTTATTTTTATGATAAAATTATAATTTAATATAGGGAAAATTGTGAAATTTAGAGCTTATTTGAAAAAGGGGGATGAAATATTGGAAAAAAGAAATAACAGACTGCTGAATGCGAAGTTGAATAAATACATCATTCCGGGGATTATGATGTCGCTGGCGCTTCAGCTGGGAAATATCGTTGATACGATCTTTGTAAGTAACTTAATAGGTGTGGAGGCAATGTCCGCGGTTACGATGAGTCTGCCGGTTGAGACAGTTGTTCAGCTTGTGGGTTACTGTCTTGGAATCGGAGGTTCGATAGCGGCAGGGATTATGCTTGGGAAGCGTGACAAAGAAGGGGCTTCCAAATTATTTTCGGCTACTTTTATAGTGACACTTCTTGTGGGAATCATTTTTTCAGTCAGTGCATTGTTTACCGCGGAACCGATTGCAAGGCTGCTTGTATCGGGCGAGGGTAATCTGATGCATTATACAAGAGATTATATTCGCGTAAGTATGCTTGGTGCACCGGTGATTGGAATCGGATTGATGATGGTAAGCTATCTTGGCGCAGAGAATCATCCGGAACTCTCATCTGCATATCTGATAGCTGCAAATGTGATAAATCTTGTGCTTGATTACATATTCCTCAGGTTTACCCCGCTGGGAATTGCAGGTGCGTCTTTATCAACGGTACTCGGATTTCTGGCTGCGATGGTGATCTTTATATTTTATATTCGTTCAGATAAGCGAAATCTCAGTCTTGTTTTTCTAAAGGCCAGAGATTTCGTGATAATAAAAGAAGCAGTTGTTACGGGCATACCGATGCTGATTTTTATGGCGGCAAATTTTGTAAAAGCGCTTGGACTTAATACAATAATCATGAATCTTATCGGTGAGGACGGAATGGCGGTATTTACAGTCTGCGATAATGTGCTTCTGATCGTTGAGATGCTTACCGGAGGAATTATCGGTGTTATTCCGAATGTTGCAGGTATTCTCTTTGGTGAGAAAGATTATGTGGGTATCCGGGTTCTTTGCAAAAAAATGCTGAAATACAGCTACATGGTTCTGGCAGTTGTATTTATATGTGTGATGGTATTTACTGAACAGATCACGATTTTGTTTGGAAGCAGCGGTGGTGAACTGGGAAGACAGATGGTAGATTCACTTCGTATATTTGCCTTATGTGTGGTGCCGTATCTCTGGAATAAATTTATGGTAAGCTATTATGAATCCATTGAAGAGACGGCAATCGCAAGTTTTGTTACATTTCTTCAGAATGCAATCGTGGTTCTGCCTGCAACACTGGCAGGAATTCTTATCTGGAGACAGATAGACGGAATCGGTATAGACGGAATCGCTGTTGGTTTTGTCGTTACTGAGGTAGTGACAGCTATCGCAGCATATGTTTTCCGGAAAATAAAACATAAAGGTTCTACATTCTATATTGTTCCGGATAAAAATCCGGGAATCAACCTTGACTTTTCAATTAAAAGTACAATGGATGAAGCACAGGATGTCAATAAAAAGATCATAGAGTTCTGCCGGGAAAATAATATATCGGCAAAGAAAGCAAATCTTGCGGCTGTATGTGCGGAAGAGATGACAGTAAATATCATTAAGTTTGGAGGAAAAACTTCTAACTGGATCGATATCAATCTCTGTATTGAAGATGATACCTGCAACCTGAGAATCAGGGACAACGGAGTGAATTTCAATCCTCTGGAATACAGCTATGACAGTGAAGATTTTGATATTCATGGAATAGAGCTTGTGAAGAAGATTTCAACATCGATGAACTATATCCGTGCGATTGATATGAATAATACAGTAATATCTTTTTAGCAGGAAACAATATGCCGACAAGATTATTCAGGAAATCAATTTGTTGGTACGATAGGCTGATAAGATAAGAAAAACAAAAGTCAGCAAAAGACTACTGTTTATGCAGTGAATAGA
The DNA here is from genome assembly GCF_056504575.1 of Blautia sp. CGZ-1-C1. Lineage (NCBI taxonomy): Bacteria > Bacillati > Bacillota > Clostridia > Lachnospirales > Lachnospiraceae > Blautia > Blautia sp. CGZ-1-C1. The sequence goes on along the minus strand of NZ_JBWLUT010000116.1, from coordinate 137,833 downwards.
AACAGTAAGTGTAAGAGAAAAATGAAGGTACTGAACAGTTATAAACGAAGATTATTGCAGGAGGTGCAAGGAAATGTCCGTAATTAATGAGAAAAGTAATTTCACATTTGAGTTTCAGCCGGTAACAAAACTCTTTGAAGAACAGGTACGTCTTCATCCGGACAAGTGTGCGGTTGTTACGAGTAAGGAAAGCTTCACATATTCTGAATTAAATGAAAGGGCAAACAAAGTTGCCAATTCACTGATTGAAAATGGTGTAAGACGTGAAGTGATTGTAGGTGTTGTACTTGAACGCTGCTGCGACTTTTATGCAGTGAGACAGGGTATTTTAAAAGCCGGAGGAGCATTTGCCGTTGCTGCGCCGGAGTATCCGGATGACAGAATCGAGTATATTTTTGAAGATGCGGGAGTACCGCTTATTATCACAACGAAAGAAATTGCAGATGAACGTAAGGAATTGTTTACAAAGCTGAAATGCAGAGTACTTTTGCTGGAAGATCTGCTTGAAAATGAAAATACAGCAAATCCGGATACAGAGATCGGAGAGCATGATCTTTGCTATTGTATCTATACATCAGGTTCGACAGGAAAGCCGAAAGGTGTTATGATCGAGCACATTAATCTGGCAAACTTTGTAAATCCGAATCCGAAAAACTCAGAGATTTTTGGTTTTGCAGACAAAGGAAAGGTTTCTCTTTCCATGGCGGCAATGACATTTGATGTGTCCGTCATGGAGGAATTTGTTCCTCTTACCAATGGACTTACTGCTGTTATCGCAAGTGATGATGAGATTAATAATCCGATGATGCTTGGTGATTTAATCGTAAAAAATAAAGTTGATATCATGACGTCAACACCTACCTATGTATCAAATATTATCGATATCCCACAGCTTAAAGAAGCAATGGCTCAGATCAAAGTTTTCGACCTGGGAGCAGAAGCTTTTCCATCGGCGTTGTATGATAAGATCCGCACCGTAAATCCGGATGTTTATATTATGAATGGTTATGGTCCGACAGAGACAACGATCAGCTGTACGATGAAGGTTATCACAGACAGTAAAAACATTACGATCGGTGTTCCGAATGGTAATGTTAAGGTATACATTGTCGATAAGGAAAACAAGATTCTGCCTGATGGAGAGACGGGAGAGCTTGTTGTTGCGGGTATGGGAGTAGGCAGGGGATATATGAATCTTCCTGAAAAGACTGCTGACGTATTTATTGAACTTAACGGTGAGAGAGCATATAAAACAGGTGATCTGGCAAAGATCAATGCAGACGGCGAAATAGAGTTTTTCGGAAGAATGGACAATCAGATCAAGCTTCGCGGATTGAGAATTGAGCTTGGTGAGATTGAAGAAGTGATCAACAGCTTTGAGGGAATTATCACAAGCATTACAATTCCTGTTGATAACAAATATCTTTGCTGTTATTTTATTGCAGACAGAAGTATTGATACAGATGAGCTTTCAGATTATGCGGCGGGCTCACTTGCACATTATATGGTTCCGGATGTTTTTATCCAGCTGGAAAAAATGCCGATGACTCAGAATGGTAAGATTGATAAGAAGGCATTGCCGAAGCCGGTTTCCGAGCCGAAAAATCTGAAAGAACCACAGACACAGATGCAGAAGAAGATTTTTGAAATTGTTGCCGGGGTTGTCGGAAATGATTTCTTTGGAATTGATACAAGCCTTTATAAGGCCGGACTTTCTTCTATAAGTGCGATGAAACTTTGCATTCTGATTTCAGATGAATTTGGGGTTACCGTAAAAACGGGTGATATTCACGAGAATAATACAGTTGAGAAACTGGAAAAATATATCGCGCTTGCACCTAAGATCAGGACTTATGAAAAGAGAGATGTTTATCCGCTTACCGGTTCTCAAAAGGGAATCTTTGCAGAGTGTATCAAAAATCCTGAGAGTACCATATATAATATCCCGTTCTTATTTGAGCTTGATAACTCTGTAGATGTACAGAAGTTATCGGCAGCAGTTACGGCGATGGTGAATGCACATTCGTATCTGCTCACAAAAGTGTACCTCAATGACGATGGTGAGATGGTGCAGTGCCCTTGCGAAAAAGAGTTTGCGCCTGAGATTATTGAAACAACAAATGATAAATTTGAGACTGTAAAGAATGAACTTGTGCGTCCGTTTAAGCTGGAGAAAGGACGTCTGTTCCGTGCGGAAATTTATCTTACAGAAGATAAAAAGTACCTTTTTACGGATTTCCATCATATCATTGCTGACGGCAATTCCTATGACATCATTTTTGCAGATATCAACAGAGCATATATGGGTGAAAAACTCGAAAAAGAATCTTATACGGGATTTGATGCGGCACTTGATGAAGAGCAGCAGATGAAAGAAGGAAAATATAAGAAAGCTGAGAAATATTATGACAGTATTTTCGAAGGAATTGAGACAGAATCACTTCCACTTCCTGACAAGTCCAGTGAAGTTCCTGAAAAAGGATATACATCCAGAAATATAAAGATTTCCGAAGATAAGATCCTTTTCTGCTGTGAAAAACTGGGAGTTACTCCGAATGTTTTATTTACAGGTGTGTTTGGCATTCTTGCGACCAAGTATTCAAACGCAGACGACAGTCTTTTTGCAACTATTTATAATGGAAGAAATGATTCAAGACTTGAAAATACAGTCTGCATGCTTGTAAAAACACTTCCGGTTTACTGTGTGTTTGACAGCAAAACTACCATACAGACTTACATGACAGAGCTTTCCGAACAGCTGATGTCATCCATGGCAAATGACATTTTCCCATTCTCTGATATCTGTGCAAAATACGGATTTAACTCAGATCTTGTTTTCGCATATCAGGCAGAACTTGAGGATGATTATCCGATCGGAGATACGATGGCAAAAGGAGAAGACCTCTCCCTTGATATGGCAAAAATGCCGCTGCTTATTCAAGTAAGAGATTATAACAATGAATATGTGCTTACCGCAGAATACCGAAGTGATATGTACAGCGAAGCTTTTGTTAATGGTATGCTTGAAGCATATGAGGCTGCGATGAAATCTATGCTTAAAGCGAAGTATGTTTCAGAAGTATCTGTTCTTTCCCGGAATGCAGCAGATGAGATTGCAGAGTTTAATCATACAGAATGTGATTATGACAGAAGCAAAACAATTTCTGATATGTTTGATGAGATTGTACAGGCAGTGCCGGATCAGACTGCTGTAGTATATAAGGACAGAAAATATACATATAAAGAAATTGATAAACTCAGCGACAGACTTGGAAAATATATTTTATCCCTTGGAATTGACAGGGAAGAGGTTGTATCAATTCTGATTCCGCGTTGTGAGTATATGGCAATCGCACCGCTGGGTGTAATCAAGGCCGGAGCAGCATATCAGCCGCTTGACCCGACGTATCCGAAAGACAGACTGATGTACATGTTAGAGGATTCCTCTGCGAAACTTCTCATTGCTGACAGAGAACTCCTGCCGTTAGTGGACGGATATAAAGGAAAAATCCTGTTTACGGATGAAATTGTGCAGTTAGAAGACACCATGCAGCTGGAAGATACAGATATCCAGCTGAGGAAACCGTCTCTGCATGACTTATTTATTCTGCTTTATACATCCGGCTCAACGGGCGTCCCGAAGGGATGTATGCTTGAATATGGAAACATTACTGCTTTCTGCCATTGGTTTAAGAAATATTACGAAATTGGTTTTGATTCCAAAATAGCTGCATATGCTTCATTTGGATTTGATGCGTCTATGATGGATGTTTATGGTGCGATCGTGAATGGAGCCGAACTTCATATCATTCCGGAAGAGATCCGGCTTGACTTTATCGGACTCAATAATTATTTTGAAGAAAATGGCATTACGAATGCATTTATGACAACCCAGGTTGGAAGACAGTTTGCACTGGAGATGGACTGCAAGAGTCTGAGGACTCTTTCTGTCGGTGGTGAAAAGCTTGTTCCATGTGAACCGCCGAAGAATTTTAAATTGTTCAATGCTTATGGACCTACGGAGAATACAATCTTTACAACAGTATTTGAGATTGATAAATATTATAATAATGTTCCGATAGGAAAGGCACTCGATAATGTCAGACTTTACGTGGCAGATAAGTTTGGACATATGCTTCCGTACGGTGCCTGCGGCGAACTGATGATAGCAGGCTGGCAGGTTTCCAGAGGATATCTCAATAAGCCGGAGAAAACCGCCGAAGTATACACCAGAAATATTTATGATGATACGGAAGGATATGAAGTATTGTATCATTCCGGTGACGTTGTGAGATATCTTCCGGATGGAAATATCCAGATCATAGGCAGAAAGGATTCCCAGGTTAAGATCAGAGGATTCAGAATCGAACTTTCAGAAGTGGAAGAAGTCATCAGAAGATATAAAGGAATCAAAGATGCGACAGTTGTTGCGTTTGATGAGACATCCGGTGGAAAATATATTGCTGCATATGTGGTATCTGATGAGAAAGTGGATATACATTCATTAAATGATTTTATCAGAGAAACAAAGCCGCCGTATATGGTTCCGGCTGTAACCATGCAGATTGATAAGATTCCGTTGAATCAGAACCAGAAAGTCAATAAGAAAGAGCTTCCAAAGCCGGAAAGAAAAGCCGCAGAAATCATTAAGCCGCAGAATGACGTTCAGCAGAAATTATTTGACTGTATTTCAGAAGTACTTGGATATACGGAATTTGGAATTACAACTGATATTTATGATGCGGGACTTACATCGATCACTGCGATCAGGCTGAACATTCTTATTTCAAAAGCTTTTGATATCGTGATCAAGACATCAGATATCAAAAACAATCCTACGATCCAGGCTCTGGAGAGCTTTGTTAAAACTGCAGGAAAAGAAACAAAGAGAGAGATTCAGGAGGTTTACCCGCTTACCAATACGCAGGAAGGTATCTTTATTGAATGTACTGCAAATATGGGAACAACCATTTACAACATTCCGTATCTGCTGAAACTTGACAAACGGGTTGATCTTGAGAGACTTGCTTGCGCAATCGACAGTACGGTTAAAGCACATTCGTACCTTAAAACACGTCTCTTCATGGATGAAAACGGAGATGTTCTTCAGAGACGTAATGATGATTTGCCATGCAGAACACAGATTTTTAATGGAATGAACCGGGAGACTCTGGTTCGCCCATATATGTTGTTTAATGAGCAGCTTTTCAGATTTGAGATTTACAGAACCTGCGATGGAAATTATCTATTCCTGGATATTCACCATATCGTTGCAGACGGCACATCTCTCGCTATCATAATCAATGATATTAACAGAGCATATGCCGGAGAGAAACTTGAGGCAGAGAAGTATACTTCGTATGATCTTGCGCTTGATAACAGAGATGCGCTTAAGAGTGACGTTTATAAGAATGCTGAGAATTACTATAAATCAGTATTTGAGAACGCCGGAGGAAGTATAAGCTTCTACCCGGACAAAAATGGTTCAGTTCCGACGGCGGAAACTTACCGTAAAGAGATATCAGGGATATCTGTGCAGAGTGTAAAGGATTTCTGTAAGAAGAATAAGATTACGGAAAATGTATTTTTCATTTCTGTTTTCGGACTTACGCTTGGAAAATATAATTTCAGAAAAGATGCTGTGTTTACGACGATCTATCATGGAAGAAATGACTCAAGACTTTCAGAAACAGTAGGTATGCTTGTAAAAACACTTCCTGTTTACTGCGATTTTTCAGGCAGTGCAAAAGAGTGTCTGACAGGCGTTCAGCAGCAGCTTATCGATTCTATGAATAATGATATTTATCCGTTCTCACAGATAAGCCGTGAATTTAATATAAAAGCGGATGCAATGGTTATTTATCAGGGAGACAGCTTTGAGTTCGATACGATCGGCGGCGAGTTTGCTTCGGAAGAACCGGTTCAGCTGAATGCAGCGAAAGCACCTGTTTCCGTAAGTATTTCCATTCAAAGAAATAAATTCGTCTTTGATATCGAGTACAGAGGCGATAAGTATAATGAAGAGACGATGAAATATCTTGCAGATAATCTGGAGATTGCAGCGGAGGGTATTCTTGGCGAATCTGAACCATCAGACATCAGACTTATGTTTGAGGAACAGACAGAAATGGAGAATGATCCTGATCATGCCGGAAAGACTTTCGTGGATCTGTTCAGAGAAGCAGTGGAAAAATATCCGGACAGACCTGCCATAAAAGATGAATCTGGTGAGATCACTTACAGAGAACTTGACCAAATGTCCGATTACATTGCACAGAATCTTACGGAAAATGGATTTGGCAGGGAAAAAGCTGCCGGTATCCTGTGTGGAAGAACAAGAGAATTTGCTGTCGCATATGTCGGTGTTATGAAGGCCGGTGGAGCGTATGTTCCGCTTGATCCGGAGTATCCGCGGAGCAGAATTGAATATATGCTGAAGGATTCGGGAGCAGATAATCTGCTTGTGGTCAGCCAGTATCGAGATCTTGTGGATTTTTACGATAAAAATGTGATAAGTATTGATGATGTTGCTGAAAAATCAAAGAATTTCCAGCTTTCTGTAAAACTCACAGCTCCAAAGCCGGAGAATCTGGCATATATGATCTATACTTCCGGTTCGACCGGAAAACCGAAAGGTGTTATGCTTGAACACAGAAATCTTCTGAATCTGATTGAATATGTTGTGGCATCAAGAAAAATGACACCGGATTTTGTAGTTGCTGAATTTGCAAGTTTTTGTTTTGACGCATCAGTGATAGATTTGTTTGCACCGCTTACTGCAGGAGCATCCGTATATATCCTGCCGGAGAGTATAAGAAAAGATGCAATCGCAGTTGGCAAATTTATAAAAGACGAAAAAGTTACTACTGCAACTTTCCCGACACAGATGGGTGAGCTGGTTGCAGAACTGCTTGAGGATGCTCCGAATCTTAAATTTGTCACCCTTGGCGGTGAGAAATTTAAGCATTACCGTAACCGTACCTATCAAATGATCAATGGTTATGGACCGACAGAAAATACTGTATCATCAACAGAATTCCGGGTTGACAGACAGTATGAGAATATACCGATTGGAAAATCTCAGAGAAATGTCAGAAGTTATATTGTGGATAAAGATTTAAACAGACTTCCGGTGGGAGAAGCAGGTGAACTGTGTCATGCAGGAAGACAGATTGCAAGAGGCTATCATAATCTTCCGGAAAAAACGGCTTCCGTATTTGTGGAGAATCCGTTCTCTGTATGCGAAGAGGACAGACGCCTTTACAGAACCGGAGATATGGTCCGTATGAAAGGTGACGGAAATATTGAGTACATTGGCAGAATTGATTCACAGGTAAAGATAAGAGGATATCGTGTTGAACTTGGAGAAATTGAAGGTGCTGTCCTTAAACATGAGCTTGTAAAAGAGTCTGCAGTTACAGTTATCGAAAAAGGTGGAAATAAATATATAACGGCTTATTATACAGGTGAAAGTATTCCGGACGATGAGCTTAAAGCATTCCTGGAACCACTGCTTCCTGATTATATGATGCCATCATTCTTTGTTTACCTGGATAAACTGCCTGTCACTCCGGGTGGTAAGATTGATAAAAAAGCACTTCCGTTACCTGAAGTAAAGACCGAGAGAACAGGATATGTGGCACCTGTTACTTCTGTCCAGACAGAACTTTGTGCGATATTTGAGAAAGCACTGGGAATTGAAAACGTAGGAATAGATGATAACTTCTTTGAACTGGGAGGTTCTTCACTTATTGCTTCAAAGGTTGCAATCATGTGCCTCTCAAAGAATATTTCAATCGTGTATGCAGATATTTTCAAACATCCTACGATTCGCGCACTTTCAGCAATCGTCGATGATGACGGGGCAGCTGAAGCTGTACAGAGTGACAATGAATTTTCAAAATATAATTACAACAAAATACAGAGTGTTATCAGCGGAAATGTGGAAGAGAATGTTGACAGAATAACGAAAGAAAATCTCGGAGACATCATGATCACAGGTGCGACAGGTTTCCTTGGAATACATGTTCTGAAAGCATATCTGGATAATTATGATGGCAAAGTTTACTGCCTTGTACGTAAAGGTGCATATGAATCATCGGAGAAGAGAATGATGAATATGCTGATGTACTATTTCGACAATCCATATCGGGAAATGTTCAAAGAGCGTATTGTTTGCGTGGATGGCGATATTACATCAAAAGAAGAAGTGAATGGATTTTCTGCGTATAAATTTAATACGATCATTAACTGTGCAGCCTGCGTAAAGCATTTTGCGGCAGATGATGTCCTGGAGAAAATAAACGTGCATGGCGTAGAAAATCTCGTTGATTTCTGCAAAAATAATGGACGCAGACTGATTCAGATTTCTACAGTTTCTGTTGCAGGTGAAGGTTCAAATGGTGTTCCGCCGATGTCCAGACTTTTTGGTGAAAATGATCTGTATATTGGACAGAGTATTACGAATGAATATATCCGTACAAAGTTCCTCGCCGAGAGAGCAGTACTTGAAGCTGTCGCAGACGGACTTGACGGAAAGATTATACGTGTGGGAAATCTTATGAGCAGAGATTCTGATGGTGAGTTCCAGATTAACTTTATTACCAACGGATTCCTGCGCAGTCTGAGAGGATATAAGGCTGTAGGCAAGTTCCCGATCGGAGGTATGCATGAAGCCGCAGAATTTTCTCCTATTGACTCCACTGCCCTTGCAGTTCTGAAGCTTGCGCAGACAGACAGGAGATTTACTGTATTTCATGCCTGCAACAGCCACCATATTTACATGGCAGATCTGATCTATGCAATGCGCGATTATGGATTTAAGATTGATATTGTAAGAGATGAGGATTTCGAGGCAACTGTAAAAGAGTTTGCGAAGAATAATAAAGATTCTGAAGCTGTTTCGGGACTTATTGCGTATACTTCACATAATGAAAATGAGATTTATACATTGGATTACAGTAACCGATTTACGGCACAGGTTCTTTACCGACTCGATTATAAATGGCCTGTTACGGATGATAAATATCTTGAAAGTGCGATAGCAGCACTTGACAGACTTACGTTCTTTGATTAAATTGGATAAAAAAGGAGGTACATTTCATGGAAATCGTAAAGAAAACAGAAGGAAATAAAGCAACGCTGGAGATCAGCGGATGGCTTGATACACAGACAGCACCTCAGTTACAGGAGGCACTTTCAGAACTTGAGGATAGCATTACAAGCCTCGTGTTTGACTTTGCAAAGCTTGAATATATTTCTTCAGCAGGACTGCGTCAGGTAATCGTTGCATATAAGAAGATGATGGGTAAGGATGGATTTAAGATTATAAATGTTTCGGATGAAGTATTTGATATTTTCAGACTTACCGGATTTGACCAGCAGATAGAAATCGAGAGATAAGATATAAGGATTGCTGATGTTTATATAACGTTATTCTACGAGATATTCAGGTAATGTAGTGTATTGCTGAGGACTGAGTGGTCAGCAATTTGATTTATGGATGATATAAAATGAAATTATACAGAATCAATATCAGGAATTTTAATGATCCGCTGCAGGATAAAAAGCTTCTCGAACTGGTTGACGAGAGGCGAAGAAAAAAGGTCATCAGGTATCTTCAGCCTGATGACCGGAAGAGAAGTCTTGGAGCAGGTATCATCATCAGGAAAATTCTTAATGAAAATGGATTTTCAGAAAATGATCTGAAGTATTCCGAAAATGAAAAACCATTTGTGGACAACCTCTTTTTTAATGTGTCACATGCAGGGGATTATGTAGTCGGTGTATTATCAGACTGCGAAGTCGGATGTGACATTGAAAAGAACAGTAAAGCGCCACTTGAGGTAGCAGAACATTATTTCTACTCCACAGAACTTGAATATATAAGATCTGCGGATGACAAAAACAGAGCATTCTTTACACTCTGGACATTAAAAGAAAGCTACATGAAGATGACTGGAAAAGGAATGAGCCTTGCACTGGACTCGTTTGAAGTAATTCCGACAGAGAATGGATTTATCCTCGGAAAATCTTCAGAGAAAAACTGTTTTTTTAAGACTCTGGAATTCGATGGATATATTTTTTCCGTCAGTAATGAAATGGAGTTTGCTCTTGACGAAGAGAAGTTCTGCGATATTCTGTAATGGAATAAATTTTATATGAGCTACCGGGAAAGAGAAAACGGTAGCAATTGGAAATGTGACGTCTGCAAATTGTGGACGTCATGTTACTGTTCGCGGGATAGTGGCGTGGAACAGTAACAACAGTAACGAAAGAGTTTCCCCGATTTCATATTAACTCTTGAAAGAATATGCAGAATAAGGTAAAATTAAGAAGCCAAAATACATTTTATATCATGTATGATTTTTTTATAACTTAGGATATTTTGCATAATTAAAATTGTGAGGTTACGAGGCCTAAATTGTAGAAAACTCTGACAGGAAACGAGAGTATACATCTGGCCGGTTATTTTAAGATACATTAGAAGAACAAACAGATCGTCAATGAATTTTAAGCATCTCCGGCAGACATATCCGGAGATGTTTTGCTGTTGCCGGAAACGGAATGAACAGTAATGTTTGGCTTTTCGGTCTGAAGGGAGCAATAGAGAAGTATGATAAAAGATTCTGACAATGTAAAACTGCTGGAACCGGGAAAAACGCCAGCAAAGAGAAAGATTCTGGTCGTAGAGGACAATGAACTGAATCGTGAAATCCTTTCTTCTTTTCTGGAAGAGAGATTTGAAGTTCTTCTTGCGGAGAATGGGGAAGAAGGACTTAAGATTCTCAGGGAATATTACAGAGAATTATCTGTAGTATTACTTGACATCTGCATGCCGGTGTGTGATGGATTTGAATTTCTTAGACAGAGAAATACGGATAAAGTGTTATCAACGATACCGGTTATTGTTATGACCGGAAGTAATTCGAAGGATGCGGAGATTCAGTGTCTGGATCTGGGTGCGGTTGATTTTATTCCGAAACCTTATAATTTTAAAATTGTAATGGGCAGAATCAACAGTGTAATAAAGTTAAGAGAGTCTGTGCTGACACTTACAGCGGTAGAGCATGACGAACTTACCGGAATTTATACCAGACAGGCATTCTTCTATCATGCCAAAGTACTTCTAAAGGCTAAGGCGGAGGAGAAATTTCATCTGGTAGTTGCCGACATCAGAGATTTTAAACTGATTAACAGCAGTTATGGAGATAAGATCGGGGATCAGGTTTTGTGTTATCTGGCCCGGACATATGCAAAGATGATGCCGCATGGTCTGGTATCCAGATATGGAAGTGATCAGTTTGTATGCCTTGCTTATGGGGATATGGATCTGTCGTTAGATATAATGAAGAGAGTGACAGAAGAAATTGCGGAGAATGCTCCGATTCCGAATCTTATGGTTAAGTACGGAATTTATGAAGATATTGATATTTCGTTACCGGTTTCCGTAATCTGTGACAGAGGATTTATGGCAATCCGCAGTATTCGTGATAATTATGAGAACAGTATTGCATATTATACGAAAGAGTTAAAACAGAAACAGATGCTTGACAGAAAGCTGGAGAACCGATTTGACAGTGCGATTCGTGATAAAGAGTTTGCAGCATATTTCCAGCCGAAATATGATGTAAAAACAGAGAAAATTGTAGGAGCAGAGTCTCTGGTACGCTGGATCAATCCGGATGGCTCTATGGTAATGCCGGGGGATTTTATTCCGCTATATGAGAGGGATGGCCTGATCGTAAAACTGGATGAATATATATTCAGATATGTATGTGAATTTCAGCGAGAACTTATAGAGAAAGGACAGAAACTGGTTCCAATCTCGGTAAATCTGTCACGTGTAAGTATTCATCATACAGGCGTTGTAGAGCGTTATGTTGACATCGTAAAAGAAACGGGAATTCCATTTTCCTGTGTGCCGATTGAACTGACAGAGACGGCTACATTGAATAATGTGAAGATCAGAGACTTTACAGAGAGACTGGTAAATGCTGGATTTGCATTGCACATGGATGACTTTGGCTCAGGGTATTCTTCTCTGATCACATTAAGTGAACTGCCATTTAATACATTGAAGATCGATAAGAGTCTGATAGACTGTATCGGGCAAGATAAGGGAAGAATGATCGTGCAGCAGATAACAATTCTTGCACATGGACTTGGCATGAATGTGATTGCCGAAGGTGTGGAGAGCGCGGATCAGGTAGAACTTCTGAGAGAAATGGGCTGTGATGCTATTCAGGGATTTTATTATTCCAGACCATTGCCGAGAGCTGAATTTATGGAGAAGCTCTGCGGAGCATAATTAAATTAAAAGAAGATAGGAAGACCATCATACAGAATCTTGTGGGGACTGTATGATGGTTTTTATATTATAGAAAACTATTGAATAACATTCCTATGACATAAAAAAGCGGGAAATCATCCAGATCAGAATGATTTCCCGTAGATATTTTCTGTAAAAGTATAAAACTACAAATCAGATGTTTAACAGATCGCTGTATACTTTCAGTGCTCCGTCAGTGTCGTGTGCGAGAACACGTTTGGCAAGGACTTTACCAAGCTGTACACCTTCCTGGTCGAAGCTGTTTAAGTTCCATACGAATCCCTGGAACATGATCTTGTTCTCGAAGTGAGCAAGTAATGCACCAAGAGAAGCCGGTGTCAGTTCTTCACCTACGATGATACTGGAAGGACGACCGCCCTTGAAGTTCTTGTTGAGGTTCTCGTCTTCTTTACCGCATGCAAATGCTACGATCTGAGCTGCAACGTTAGCGCAGAGTTTCTGCTGGCTTGTGCTGTTCTCGATATCAACATCTACACCAAGCTGGCTCTTCTTAAAGCCGATGAACTGAAGCGGAACGATATCAGTTCCCTGATGTAATAACTGATAGAAGGAATGCTGTCCGTTTGTACCTGGCTCACCGAAGATAACCGGTCCTGTCACATAGTTTACAGGTTCACCGAAACGGTTTACAGATTTACCGTTGGACTCCATATCACACTGCTGTAAGTGTGCAGGGAAACGGCTTAATGCCTGAGAGTATGGAAGAACTGCTGTAGCAGGATATCCCTGTACGTTTCTCTCATAAACACCGATCAGGGCGTCAAGCATATCCGGGTTCTCAAGGATGTTCTTGTTTGTAGCAAGCTTGTCCTCAGCAGCAGCTCCGTCAAGGATCTGTGCAAATACTTCAGGGCCGAATGCAAGGGAAAGGATTGCTCCGCCTACACCGGAAACAGAAGAGTAACGTCCGCCGATATAGTCATCCATAAAGATTGCTGTCAGATAATCTTCGCTCTTAGCCAGAGGAGAAGTCTCACTTGTTACAGCAAGCATATGTCTGGAAGGATTTAATCCTGCTTTAACGAGAGCATTCTTTACAAATGCTTCGTTTGTTAATGTCTCAAGAGTTGTACCGGATTTGGATACAACGATGAAAAGAGAATGAGCAAGGTCTACGGAAGTAAGAACAGCAGCTGCATCATCAGGGTCTACGTTGCTGATGAATTTCGCTTCCATCTTGAATGTGTTGTTTGCTTTCGCCCAGTTCTCAAGAGCGATATATAATGCACGAGGACCTAAGTCACTTCCGCCGATACCGATCTGTACTACAGTTGTGAATTTCTCGCCGTTTTCATTTGTGATCTCACCTGCGTGAACTTTGTTTGCAAAGTTTGCTGCTTTTTTCTGCTGTGCAACGTAGAATTCACGTTTGTCAACACCGTCTACAACTACAGCTTCACCAAGCTGGGTACGTGCAAGGTGATGAAGAACCATACGTTTCTCTCCTGTATTGATTACAGCGCCGTTGTATAATTCCTGGAATTTGTCGATAAGTTCGGCCTCATCTGCAAGTTTTGCAAGTGCGTCAAGAACTGTCTCATCCACCTGTTTTGCAGCATAATTGTAAGTTAAACCGGCTGCCATTGGTGCGCTGTATTTCACTACACGTTCTGCACCCTTCTCACCTGCCATGGCGTCAGCGATATTTACGTGACCTTTCAGTTCGGCAAGTTTGCTGTAAGAAGCAAGGGTATCCAGATTTTTCCATGTTGCCATAATAATATTCCTCCTTTAAATGACTGCCTCCATACGGTGACAGTTGTCTAATGCAATTATACTTAATAATTGTTTTAATTTCAATGCAAGGATGCATGGAATTTAAGGATATTTTGCAGGTATCTTGTTTATTTTTCATAAATAAGTTGCTTTACGACAGGGAAAAGCCGTATAATGAAGGGCAGCAATACATTAATGAAAGGAAACAGATCAACATGGAGTTTTGGGACATTTATGATAAAGACAAGAAACCGACCGGACGCACAATGAAGAGAAATGACTGGTGCTTAAAGGATGGAGAATATCATCTGACAGTTCTGGGTGTGGTTGCAAGACCGGATGGAACTTTCCTTATAACAAAACGCGTAATGACGAAAGCATGGGCACCAGGCTGGTGGGAAGTATCCGGCGGAGCTGCTCAGGCGGGAGAGGAATCTTACGAAGCTGTTTTGCGTGAGGTAAAAGAGGAAACAGGTCTGGATGCACGTGGTGCAGAAGGTGGATATCTTTTTACATATAAGAGAGAGAACCCGGGTGAGGGCGATAATTATTTCGTGGATGTGTATCGCTTTGTGATGGACATTGACGAGAAGAATCTGCATCTGCAGACAGAGGAAACAGACGGATATATGTTTGCTACAGTTGATGAGATTAAGGCGTTTGCGGCAGAAGGAAAATTTCTGCATTATGACAGCATAAAGAAAGCGTTTGAACTGTAGCCGGACTGTACGGCAGTGACGGAAGCGAAAAGATTGAATGAAAGATCAGAGTCTGTATGCGGCAGAATCATTGCTTAGATTCCATACCTCTGAGGGCGAATTTATTTCTCCGATGGAGTTTGTACCGCTTCTGGAGAATTGCGGTCTGATCATTCCTGTGGGAAGATGGATTATGGATACCGCTATGACGATGTGTGAAGAATGCAGAAAGGTTTATACAAACTTCAAGATCAGTATCAATCTGTCTTATATTCAGGGATATTATTGTTACTGTTCACTCCGTTCTCAGTAACACGCTTCGCGATGCACAGAATTTATGCTATTCGCATAAATTCGCGCGGTATGTCTCGGGATAGTGGCGTGTGAACAGTAACATATTATTACAGAAAGCCATGTTCGGCGGAGCAGTTTAAAGAGAAATACGGGATAACGAAATAGTAAAAATAATAAGCGTTTTTGGATCTTCTAAAATCCGGAGATATATTGTGTGAATTTATAAAAAACCATCATACAGAACCGATGCAACGAAAAAATATTTCGATGTTATTGGGAATGTATGATGGTTTTTGTACTAACTGGAAATTATTTACAATACGAAATTGCTATTGATTGATTTTTGAGTAATGTTTCAAAATAATTAGTTTCTAGTGTAGCGACAAGTTGATTTCTCGAACAATCTTGCGTCTAAATTCCTTATTTCCGCGTTGTCGTCGGTCGCCGTAGCCACCGCTACGCCTCTCTCCTCCGCCTTGAAATAAGAAAATTTATCCTGCAAGATTGCTTCAAGAATCAACTTGTCGGCACACTAGGATTTCCGTCAATTATTTCATAGCATTCTTAATAGCTGACAGTAATTCATCATAAGCTTCATATGCCGGGATATCCGGGTAATCGGCTTTGATCTTATCAGTGCTTCTGAAAAGGAATCCGGCTTTACTTGCCTGGATCATACCAAGGTCATTGTAGGAATCACCACTTGCGATCGTATCAAATCCGATAGACTGTAAAGCTTTGACAGTGCTTAATTTGGACTGTTCCACTCTCATCTTGAAGCCGGTGATCTCACCGCTGTCTGCAACTTCAAGAGTGTTGCAAAACAGTGTTGGTCTGCCAAGCTTTTCCATTAGAGGTGCAGCAAACTGTGTGAAAGTATCACTGATCAGGATGACCTGAGAGAAGGAACGAAGTTCATCCAGAAATTCCTTAGCACCTGGAAGCGGGTCAATTTTTGCGATAACATCCTGGATCTCTTTCAGTCCGAGACCATGTTCTTTCAGAATGCCAAGTCGCCAGTTCATTAATTTATCATAATCCGGCTCATCACGGGTAGTTCTCTTAAGTTCCGGGATTCCGCTGGTTTCTGCGAATGCAACCCAGATTTCCGGCACCAATACACCTTCTACGTCAAGACATGTAATATACATAATAAAAATCCTCCTTTGTTATTAAACATAGTCCGGAATCCATCTGATTTTACAGAATATTATTTTCGGACTTTTGTATTTTATCGCTGTACTCAGTGAAACAATATTAACATACTTTCCGGGCAGACGCAATTTCTGGATTATAAAAAATACAAATTGTTATTGATAAAAAGTTACTGTTCACACACCACTATCCCGCGAGGTGTTTTGGCATAAATATGCCAAAATCCCGAGACATACAAGCCAAAATTCCATTGCCGCAGGCAATCTGGAATGAATTTTGGCTACGTTACTGAGAACGGAGTGAACAGTAACGATAAAAATGATTGACATTCCACATATGCATCATTATAATAAAAAAATAGTTAGGGTACTAACTAAATAGAAAGCCATAAAACTTCCCACTTTCAGGATTCTATGTACTGGTATTCTGAAGAGGTGGGATTTTATCAGCTTGCTATAAATCAGAAAGTAATGAAGCGGATTACAAATATCTGACTGACAGGAGGTGCAGGAGCGATAGAGGAAGAAATGAAACAGAGACTAAAGGATATGTATGTTGGCAGGCTGATCCATATTTTGTCACATTCCATGCGGCGGCATAATCCGACCGAAGTGATGGAGAATGATGATCTGACAACGATGCAGAAGCATGTGCTGAAATTCATTCTTCTTGAAACGATGCATCGGGATCTTTATCAGAAAGATGTTGAAGAGGAATTTCAGGTCAGAAAGCCAACAGCGACCGGAATTCTGAAGCTGATGGAGAAGAATGGCTATATTTACAGAGAGAGTGCCAGACAGGATGCACGTCTGAAACGGATTGTCCCTACCGAAAAGGCAGAGAACATCCGCCTGGCAATTCTTAAGAGCATCGAGGAAAATGAAGAGGCAATGGTTCGGGGAATCCCGAAAGAAGATGTGGAGCTGTGCAAGCAGGTTCTGTGGCAGATGTATGAAAATCGCAGAAGCGTATGTAATTGTCTGGCAGATCAGGAGAAAGAGAGACAGTCACAGGAAGTTGATGATGTTCATGGTAAAGAAGAACATTGTGAACATAAAAAGTAATGAGAGGTAACAATTATAAAGAATAAGGAGGACATCGACAAAGATGAATAAGAAACTTTTAAGTTCCGTCCGGGAATACAAGAAGC
This sequence comes from Blautia sp. CGZ-1-C1, assembly GCF_056504575.1. NCBI lineage: Bacteria > Bacillati > Bacillota > Clostridia > Lachnospirales > Lachnospiraceae > Blautia > Blautia sp. CGZ-1-C1. The sequence goes on along the minus strand of NZ_JBWLUT010000116.1, from coordinate 120,468 downwards.
AGTCTGTATTGGCTCCGATCCTTGTAATTCTGGAAGTACTGATGGAAGTTCTGATTCCGCTGGAAATGGCGAAGATCATCGACGTAGGTATCGCAAACGGCGATATGAGCTATATCATCCAGCGAGGAGTCATCCTTGTTGCAATGGCAATGATCTCTCTGTTTTTCGGTGTACAGGCCGGAAACATGGCGGCAGTTGCGGCAGCAGGATATGCAAAGAATTTACGACATGATATTTTTTACAAGGTGCAGGATTTCTCCTTCAAAAATATCGACCACTTTTCAACCTCAGGTCTGGTCACACGATTGACTACAGATATCACGAACGTGCAGCAGGCATATATGATGAGCATACGTCTCCTTGCCAGAGCACCGTTTATGATCATTCTGTCATGGATCATGACACTGACCATTAACAAGGAAGTTGCTTTACTTTTCCTGGTCGTAGTTCCGCTTCTGGGCGGTACATTGATCTTCATTGCAAAGAAAGCACATCCGCATTTCATCAAAGTATTTGATGAGTACGATATCCTGAACAATTCTGTACAGGAAAATGTAAATGCATCCCGCGTAGTTAAGGCATTCGTAAGAGAAGACCATGAGATCGAGAAATTCCATGGAATTTCCAAATACGTTTACAACCTCTTTACTAAAGCAGAGAAGATTGTTGCATGGAATGCTCCGGTTATGCAGTTTATGATGTATACCGTAATTATTATCATTGTTGCCATCGGTGGAAGAGGAATCGTTCTCGGCGGCATGGAGACTGGTGAACTGACAAGTGTTATCGTTTATGCACTTCAGATTCTGATGTCCCTGAACATGGTAACTTTCGTATTTGTTATGATTATGATCGCACAGGCATCTACAGACCGTATCATTGAAGTTCTGGATGAAGTTCCGGAAATGCAGGATAAGGCTGATGCAGTAAAAACAGTGGCAGATGGTTCTATTGACTTCAATCATGTAGATTTCAGCTATGCAGGAGAAGGCGGAAACCTTTCCCTGAAGGATGTAAACCTTCATATTAAATCAGGTCAGACCGTCGGTGTTATCGGTGGAACCGGTAGTGCCAAATCTACTCTGGTACAGCTGATTCCGAGACTCTATGATGTCACGAAGGGAAATGTACAGGTTGGCGGCGTAGATGTCCGTAACTATAATCTGGAGGTTCTTCGTGACCAGGTTTCTATGGTACTGCAGAAAAATGTGCTTTTCTCCGGAAGCATTTATGAAAACATCCGCTGGGGCGATGAACATGCCAGTGATGAAGAAGTTCAGCGAGTTTGTAAGCTTGCACAGGCAGACGGATTCGTCAGTGAATTCCCGGATGGCTATAATACTATGATCGTTCAGGGTGGTAACAACGTATCCGGTGGACAGAAGCAGCGTCTGTGTATTGCCAGAGCACTTCTTAAGAAACCGAAGATTTTGATCCTGGATGACTCTACCAGTGCGGTAGATACCAGAACAGATGCCCTGATTCGTAAGGCTTTCCGAGAGGAAATCCCGAACACAACAAAGATCATTATTGCACAGCGAGTTTCTTCTATTGAGGATGCAGACCAGATCATCGTACTGGATGACGGTAAGATCGTAGGCGTGGGAACATCCGAAGAACTGCTTAAGACAAACGATATTTACAGAGAAGTATATGAATCACAGGTCAAAGGAGGCGGAGACGATGAATAAGAAAAAAAAATTAGATCAGAACACCATCAAAACTGCCAAAAGACTTCTGAAATATATGACAGCAACTTATAAAGCACAGTTTATCCTTGTGTTTATCTGTATCTTTATCAGTTCAGTAGCCAGCATTTCTGTTTCTCTGTCATTGAAATTCCTGCTGGATGATTTTATCATTCCGCTGATCGGACAGACAGATCCGAACTTTGCAGAACTGTATAAGGCGCTTTCCGTTCTTGGCTGTATTTTCCTTCTTGGTGTAATTGCTACATTTATCTATACCAGAACAATGGTTTATATCGGTCAGGGCGTGCTGAAACGTGTTCGTGACGATATGTTTGAACATATGCAGACTCTCCCGATCCGCTACTTCGATCAGAACACAAACGGATCCATCATGAGTCTTTATACCAACGATACCGACACATTGAGACAGATGATCAGCCAGGCGATTCCGCAGGCATTGATGGCATTGTTTACGATCATTGTTACATTTATTTCCATGCTGGTGTTAAGCCCGCTGCTTACAATTCTGGCAGTTGTGATCATTTTTGTCATGTTGAAGGTCACGAATAAAATCGGTTCTAACAGTGGTAAATACTTCATCCGCCAGCAGGTATCTCTGGCAGACGTGACTGGTTTCGTGGAAGAGAGAATGAACGGACAGAGAGTTGTAAAAGTTTTTAACCACGAAGAGCAGTCCAAAGAAGAATTTGACAAACTCAACGAAGCACTTTTCGAAAGTTCTGCAAATGCCAATAAATACGGTAACATGATGGGACCTGTAATTGGTAACATTGGTAACCTGCAGTTCGTTTTAACAGCTGTACTTGGCGGACTTCTATCTGTAACAGGAGTCGGCGGCATCACTCTTGGTGTCATGGCTTCCTATCTGCAGTTTACAAAGAGCTTCACACAGCCGTTTATGCAGGTGGCACAGCAGTTTAACGCAATCGTTATGGCTCTGGCTGGTGCAGAACGAATCTTCAGGCTCATTGATGAGGAACCGGAAGAGGATGAAGGCTATGTAGAACTTGTCAATGCGAAGAAAGATGCCAATGGAAACATCACAGAATGCAAAGAAAGAACAGGTATGTGGGCATGGAAACATCCGCATTCCGCAGACGGTTCTGTAAGCTACACAGAGCTGACAGGAGATGTACGTTTCGAAGATGTTACTTTTGGTTATAACCCGGATAAAGTAATTCTGAAAGACATCAGTCTCTTTGCAAAACCAGGACAGAAACTTGCTTTCGTAGGTTCTACCGGTGCCGGTAAGACAACCATCACAAACCTGATTAACCGTTTCTACGATATTCAGGAAGGTAAGATCCGTTACGACGGAATCAACATCACGAAGATTAAGAAAGACGACCTCAGACGTTCTCTGGGAATTGTACTTCAGGATACTCATCTGTTCACTGGAACTATTAGGGAAAATATCCGCTATGGTAAACTGGATGCGACAGATGAGGAAGTATACGAGGCAGCAAGACTGGCTCATGCAGACCAGTTCATCAAGATGCTTCCGAATGGATATGACACCATGTTAAGCGGTGACGGCGAGGAACTCTCCCAGGGACAGCGCCAGCTTCTCTCTATCGCCAGAGCAGCCGTAGCCAACCCGCCGGTACTGATCCTGGATGAAGCAACTTCAAGTATCGATACCCGTACAGAGAGTATCGTACAGAAAGGTATGGATAACCTGATGAAAGGCCGTACCGTATTCGTAATCGCCCATCGACTCTCAACCATCAGAAACAGCGATGCCATCATCGTACTGGACCATGGTAAGATCATCGAAAGAGGCGACCATGAAGACCTCATTAAGTTAAGAGGAACTTATTATCAGCTTTATACTGGTAAGCTGGAGTTATCTTAAAGGATTACTTTTATATAGAGTTATATGGATTAAAAGGTATGCGTATAAGGGTGTGGCAGACAGATAAGGTCTGCTGCGCCCTTATACTATGGAAGGAATATATTTAAGTTAATTTGTTGTTCTGTTAGTCCATTGTTATTACTTAAGTTTTCCGTTATAATAAAAAATTATAGAGATTGTTTATGAAAAATTCAGATAAAAAATTATCAATTATTATGCGATATAAGTTTACGAAAGGAATGGAAAACAACGAATGGTTAAGGTAGATTTAATCACAGGTTTTCTGGGATCAGGGAAGACGACGTTTATCAGGAAATATGCGAAGTATCTGATGGATGAAGGAAATAATATTGGAATACTTGAGAATGATTATGGGGCAGTGAATGTGGATATGATGTTGCTTCAGGATCTGATGGGAGATAATTGTGAGTTGGAGATGATTTCTGGTGGATGTGACAAAGACTGCCACAGGAGGCGGTTTAAAACGAAGCTGATTGCTATGGGAATGTGTGGATATGACCGGGTGATCGTGGAGCCGTCAGGGATTTTTGATGTGGATGAGTTCTTTGATATTCTTCATGAAGAACCACTGAATCGCTGGTACCAGATTGGAAATGTGATTGCGATCGTGGATTCCAGGCTGGAGAATGATCTGTCGGATGAGGCGGATTTTATTCTGGCTTCTGAGGTGGCAGATGCGGGATGTATCGTGATGAGCAAGAGCCAGGAGGCTTCACCGGAGGAAATTCAGGGGACAATTGATCATGTAAATCGGGCGCTGGAGAAGGTGCATTGTCGCAGGAGATTTGGCGGTTTAGGTAAGGAAAATACGGAACAGGATATGGATAAAATGGGTAATGTTATCCACAAAAACTGGGATGAAATGTCGAAAGAGGACTTTGCCGGGATTGCGTCCTGTGGATATGAGATGTCAACTTACCGGAAACCGGAGCTCGAAGCGGATGAAGCGTTTACTTCTCTGTATTATATGAATGTGAAAACGACCGAGAAGGAACTGCGGGAAGCGGCAGAGAAGATTCTGTCTGATCCGGAATGCGGACATGTATTTCGTATGAAAGGATTTATGAGAGTGGACGATGGTGATGGAATTTCTGGAAAGTCTGTTCAGACGGAGAAAAATGGGAAAAAGTGGATTGAATTAAATGCTACTAAGAATGAAATTACGATCCGTCCTCTTCATGTAGGGCAGGAGGTTTTGATTGTAATTGGTGAGGATTTGCAGGAAGAGAAGATAAAGTCTTATCTGAAAATATGAAAGTTGCAGTTCACTTTGTTTTAACCAAATCAAGTAAGTCCCCTGCTTCAATTGCGAAGAGCAATAAGCAGTGGGTGGGGACTTGCTTGTATCAGAAGGGGTACAAGCCCCTTCTGATAAACTGCGAAGCAGTTATTTGGTTATGAGCAAGTAGCGAAAGCGGATTGCGAATATCCGATTGACTCAACACATGTGGAATCCTATCTGAATTATTATAAAAGAGCACTTGAAAATTCAAGTGCTCCATTGTATAATCTACTTAGAAGTTGACCGGAAGCTAGTTCCGGTTGCCCTCGGTAAAATTAATGTGAAAAGAATTTAAGCATCCCACCGCCCAAAGTTGGATGCTTATTTCTTTTTATGTTGATCTATGTAAGTCAATGCCGTAAAGATTACTAATAATAAAGTAAGAACTTCCATTGTGTTCATCAGGCATCCCCTCCTTTCATAAAACTGGAAGGCAAGGGTAGAAACTTCGCATCCGGAGTCTGTTCAATTATACCAGTTCAGTATAACGTTAAAGAGAGAAGATATCAAGTACTTTATGTTCTAATACTTAAATTATATAAATAATTAAACAGGGTATGAAGCTCATCTTTATTTGATGAAACTTCATACCCTGTTCTTTTATTTTTATGGAGATATTAACTTTTCTAATTGGATAAAGGTGTTATTTTGTAAACAGATCAACCAGATCCTGAGCGTCGTCGTAGTCCTGGCTCTTGAGTTCGTTTACGAACCACTCGTCAACGCCGTCAACAGCTTCCTTGAAGGAATCGATATCCATATCAGATTTCTCTGTGAATGTCACGCCGTTTTTGGATTCCCAGCGTTCTTTGATCTCATCATCGCTGGAACGGTTGATGTAACGCTCGTATTCAACTGCTTTCTGTCCACATTCATCAACAACAGCCTGCTGTTCTGGTGTCAGGTCGTTGTAGATGTCTTCGTTGATACAGAAGAACAGACAGTCATAAATTGCATCCCACATAGAGCAGTAAGGCTGAACTTCCTGAACGCTTGCAGCGTCGATAGCAGGAAGTGGATTCTCCTCACCCTCAACAGTGTTCTGCTGAAGTGCTGTATAAGTTTCAGACCAGTTCATGTTAGTAGCATCAGCACCCCATCTCTTGTAACATTCCATCAGAAGGTTGGAACCGGCTACACGAACTTTGAGGTTCTTCATATCGTCAACAGTTTTCACTTCATGTTTGCTGTTTGTCAGTTCGCGGAAACCGTTTTCTGCGATACCCATGCAGTGGAGTCCGTATTCACCGAGGATTTCTTTCAGCTTCTCACCGGCTTCGCCGTCAAATTTTGCATCAGCATCATCATAAGAATCATAGATGAATGGAAGAGAAACAACATTGAAACGTGGATCGAATGCGGAGTAAATCAGGTTGGAATGCATGGAGATCTGAACCGGGTCACCATTCATCAGAGCCTGAATACCTTCGGACTGGTTGCCGTTTGTCAGCTGGTCGGCAGCGTAAATGTTGACTTTGACTTTGCCGCCTGTAGCTTTTTCCATCAGTTCACCGAACTTACGTCCGCCGTCAGCCCATGTACTTGTCTCAGTGGTGGAGCATGCGAAGTTCCAGGTTGTTTCCGGCCAGTCCAGATCACTGTAATCTTCCACTGTGTTGAAGGAATCCTTTGTGAAAAGATCAACCAGATCCTGGGCATCGTCATAGCCCTGGCTCTTCAGTTCGTTTACAAACCAGTCATCGATACCGTCAACTGCATTTTTGAAGGAATCGATGTCCATGTCTTCTTTCTCTGTGATTGTTACACCGTTCTGGCTTGCCCAGCGTTCTTTGATCTCGTCATCTCCGGAACGGTTGATGTAACGCTCATATTCAACTGCTTTCTGTCCTGCCTCGTCAACAACTTCCTGCTGTTCTGGTGTGAGGCTGTTGTAGATGTCTTCGTTGATACAGAAGAACAGACAGTCATAAATTGCATCCCACATAGAGCAGTAAGGCTGAACCTCCTGAACACTTGCTGCGTCGATAGCGGGAAGTGGATTCTCCTGACCTTCAACAGTGTTCTGCTGAAGTGCTGTGTAGGTTTCAGACCAGTTCATGTTTGTGGCATCAGCACCCCATCTCTTGTAGCATTCCATCAGAAGGTTGGAACCTGCTACACGAACCTTCAGGTTCTTCATATCGTCTACAGATTTAATCTCATGTTTGCTGTTTGTGATTTCACGGAAACCGTTCTCTGCAATACCCATGCAGTGGAGTCCGTATTCACTGAGGATTTCCTTCAGCTTTGCACCTGCTTCGCCGTCGAATTTCGCATCTGCATCGTCGTAAGAATCATAGACGAACGGAAGAGAAACAACGTTGAAACGTGGGTCAAATGCAGAGTAGATCAGGTTGGAGTGCATGGAGATCTGAACCGGGTCCCCATTCATCAGAGCCTGAATACCTTCGGACTGGTTGCCGTTTGTAAGCTGGTCAGCAGCGTAAATGTTGACTTTGACTTTGCCACCTGTGGCTTTTTCCATCAGTTCACCGAACTTACGTCCGCCATCAGCCCATGTACTTGTCTCAGTAGTGGAGCATGCGAAGTTCCAGGTCATTTCCGGCCAGTCAAGGTCGCTGTAATCTGCGATTGTGTCAAAGGAGTTATTGCCGTCTCCTGCCTCCTTGGAAGCTGTGTCAGAGGAAGCGGAGGACTGATCACCTGTGTAGGAGCCTTCTTTTGCAAGAGCTTTTGGAAGGAAAGTGGAGGTGATCGGGATGTATGTAACGATCAGAAGAACTGCAACGCAGGCTGCGATCATTGGCACAACTGCCCTTGAGATCTCCTGCAGAGTAACTTCCAGACCTTTTTTGATCTTGATGCTGATTGCTACGAAAAGGTTTACGCCTACAGGAGGAGTTACCTGTCCGATTGCAAGGTTTACAGTTGCCATAACACCGAATGCTACTATATCGTATCCAAGAGCCTTACATACAGGAAGCATGATCGGGATGAAGATGTACATAGCGGAGTTTGCATCGATGAAGCATCCTGCGATCAGGAAGATGATATTTACGATCAGCAGGAAGGTAAACTGGTTATGTGCGATGCTTCCAAGTAAATTGGAGGCGGCATCTGCAATACCGAATTTGGTACATACAAAGGAGAACAGAGAGGCACTTGCTACGATGAGCATGATACCGCCGGTTGTCTTTGCTGAGTCTACCAGAATGTCAAACATATCGCGGAAGGAAACTTCGCGGTAGATGACCATACCTACGAAGAGTCCGTATACAACGGATACGGCTGCTGCTTCTGTTGGTGTGAAGATACCGCCGTAGATACCGCCCAGAATGATGACCGGCATCAGGAATCCCCAGAAAGCATCTTTAAAAGCGTCCCAGCGTTCTTTGCCTGAGGCTTTTTCTCTGGATGGTTTGATGTTGTGTTTCTTTGCTTCCAGCATTACTACGATTACCAGTGCCACGCCCATAAGAAGACCTGGTACGATACCTGCCATGAACATATCTGCGATGGATGTGCCTGTGATGGAGGCATATACAACGAAGGCGATACTTGGCGGGATGACAATGGCGATGGAGCTTGAGGTTGCCATCAGTGCTGTGGAGAATGGTGCGGAGAAACCGCCTTGTTCTACCATTGCAGGGATCAGTACGGCGCCAAGAGCTGCAACAGTTGCAGGGCCGGAACCGGAGATGGCGCCGAAGAAGCAGGCTACGATAACACATACGATGGCGATACCGCCTTTTTTGTGGCCTACGCAGGTATCAACGAATTTGATCAGTCGTTTGGAGATACCGGCTTTTGCCATGATGTTTCCTGACAGTACGAAGAATGGGATTGCCAGGAGCAGGAATTTGCTGATTCCTGAGTACATGTTGGTTGCTACGATCGTCAGGGATGTACCGGAGTAGAGGATTGCGCATACGGAGGAAAGTCCGAGGCAGATTCCGATGGGTACACCCAGGATCAGGAATATGAAGAAGGAGATAAATAAGATTGCACTGATCATTTATTTGGCCTCCTTTTTGTCTGTTGTGATTGTGTTCATGTTACTTTTTGTGCTGTTGTCGGTATTTTTGGCACTGTCGGTTTTGCAGCAGAAGTCCAGACAGAATTCAATGAAGTGAAGAATCATGCATCCTGCACCGATGGGTACGAAGGACCAGAAGATCCATTCAGGCCAGTTTAATACGAAGGTTCTTTTTCCATTCTGAAGCTGAGTGATTACTTTGTCCATTCCGTATTTGAAAAGGATGACGCTGAAGATGATGCTCAGGACTGTGATCAGAATCACGGATGGTTTCTTCAGTTTCTTTGGAAGGCGGTCTGTGACCAGTGTCAGGCTGACCAGTTCTCCTTCGCGGCAGGCCAGTGCGGCTGCCAGCAGGGTGATGAGTACGAATACCGCTACTACAAGTTCTTCTGTGAAGGACCAGGAACGGTGGATGACTTTACGGGAAAATACGTTTCCCACAGTCAGCACCAGGATCAGCAGTGTGGAGATCACAAGGACGATCTTTTCTACTGCAGCCAGTGCGTTCATGATTTTTTTGTAGATTTTCATGCTCTCTACTCCTCTCAAAAAATTTGCTGCTGTTTTTCGGAATTTGGAGCAGATTCAAGGCAGATGGAATGTAATGGTTATAATATGTAATTAGTTACATTTTTCATCTGTGGTGAATTCTGTTGTCTGCGAAAAACAGAAGTAGTGTTTCGGTTTCAGATCGACAGCCTGGAAAAGAAAGTATGTCTCGTGTGTCAGGGCTTTTTTATGTTATAGGAATATTATGGAGTAATTTCCTATAACATAAAAAAAGTCCGCCCCATGCAGGGACGGACATATGATATTCCGTAACCACCCTGTTTCACCTTTGAAACAAGTACGATTCTGCAACGTACCGATATACGCGGCTCCTGTAACGGGGGGCGGCCGGGGAAGCTTACTGTGAATACGGCAATATCTGTGATGGCTGTATTCAAGGGTTCGGCTTTCCTTCTCGGGGATGATATTCGAAACAGGTCTGTCACTGCATTTCACCGGACTGCAGTTCTCTGAGGACAGGGGGACTGTTTTTACTGGTTCCCTTCGTTGAATTTATGCGTTATAGGTTTAGCTGTTTAAAAAGCTAAAGCAATTTTAACGCTGTTTGTTTTGAAAGTCAAGAGGTTTTTGTAAGTATTTGGGGGAAGTTTGTTGGTGTGGGGCGTACACAGCGCAAGAGGGGACGCGCGAAGCAGCATCTCTCTGCAGGTTCAGTTCCGGGGGCTAAGTAACTCTAAGGTGGGGGAAATTCGCTAAAAGCATGAAGAAAAATGCAAAACTCGCTCCGTCGCAGACTCCGCTCAGACAGGTTGCTATTTTTCTTCATAACGCGGATTTCCCCCGTCTAAGAGTTACTAAGCCCCCTCCAAATTCACCTGCAGAGAGATGCTGCTTCACGCTGATTATTGGATGTGCTAGAAGAATGAGTTTGTTGGAAGAAATTGGGTGGAGCCAATTTCTTCTTGGGGTGGTTGTGGAAGGGTAGGGGATGATATATACTTATGACATGAGTACATACAGTGATTATAAAATTAGGAAGGGGAGGTCATAATTTAGATGGTGTTGTTTCATGGAAGTAGAGAAATCGTTAGATTTCCTGAGGTGAGAAGAGCGGTTTTTAATAAAGATTTTTATTTCGGTTTTTATTGTACTGTTTATAAGGAACAGGCAGAACGGTGGGCGACCAGATATGGGAAAAAGGGATATGTGAATAGTTATGATTATATTCCGAATCCTGCATTGAAGTATTTGAAGTTTGAAAAAATGACGGATGAATGGCTTGATTTTATTGCAGCATGCAGAACGGGAAAATCGCATACTTATGATATTGTAGAGGGACCTATGGTTGAAGATACAATCTTCAATTATGTACAGGCTTTTGTGGATGGGAAAATAACAAGGGCTGCATTCTGGGAGCTTGCAAAGTTTAATCATCCAACGCATCAGATTAGTTGTCATACAATTTCTGCATTAGATACATTAACATTTATGGGAAGTGAGGAAGTTTATGGGAACAAGAAATAACAGCAATTTATTTTATACGTGTAGTTTGATTGAATATGTAGGGCGTATTCGGAAACAGAAACGTTGTATGGTTCTGGATTTGATGGGGAGAGAAACACTGGAGCGGATTTATGACTATGCGGATGTTTTTCATTGTGAACCAATTGAGAAGGTTGCATCAGAATTTGTAGAAGAATGTCAGATTTCAGAGGGTGAGTTTGATAATGTTGGAGAGTGCAGGTATCGTGTTCCGGATTATTGGACGATCGGTGAAGTTTATGAACGGGTGATTGAAGATTGTTATCAGGATCAGAAGATTATGAAAGGGGTATGGGAAGTATATCATTCCTGGATAGATGAAAGTATATCGGACTATAATACGGATTTTTATTATCAGTCACGTGATTATATTGCAGAATGTTATAAAGCTGGAGAGATACTGGAATAAATGATGGTATAAACAAGTAAGTTTTCTGTTTTAACTGTAAAAAACAATAAGCAGAGAACTTACTTGTTTTGTTTATATGTTATTTTGCTTAAATACACTTTCAAAATACAAAGCATCGTCAAGGGTAGTTTTCCACTGATATTTTTTGAGGTCGGTTTTCCATCCCTTGTCTGTGCGGATGACAGTTACTCCTTCACTTTCGAGAAGGATTTTTTGCTGGTCGTAGGTTTCGAAAGAGGTGGCGCCGCTTAGAATGCCGGAGGCGTTCAGGATTCGGTGGGCGGGGATGTTTGGGTCGAGTTTGCCGGTGCGGAGGGCGTAGCCTACCTGACGGGAGTTTTTGGGTTTCTGGCAGAGGAGGGCAATCTGACCGTAGGTGACGACGGTGCCGTAAGGGATGTTTTGGCAGACGATGGAGGCGCGTTTGTAGAAGTCCATGAATATAAAAATCCTTTCGTTTGAAGTGAGTTTTTGCTTGTAAAATTAGATGAAAATATAAGAAGAATATATCATGGATTTTAAGAAAACACAAAATGATTTTTTGTCTTAATGTTTGACGAAAATTGCGCAGAAAAAATGTTGCTGATAATTATCTTTATGAGTATAATATAATAGAAATTTGAAATTTCAAAAATTAGTGAATCTTTTTCATAAAGAGAGAACTAAAAAGCTGGTGAGTCTCCACCATAAAGGGAGAACTTAAAAAAGCGGTGAGTCTCCACCACAAAGGGAGAACCTAAAAAAGCTGGTGAGTCTCCACCATAAAGAGAGAACCTGAAAAGTCAGAGGGCGAGAAATCACCCTCTCTTTATTATTATATGGACTTATTCCGCAAATCCTTGCTGTTCCATTTCATGTTCTATTTTACCTTCATTTTCCTGACCTGCTGATACGAACAGGTGACGGAATACGAATCTGCAGAATGGTCCGACAACCAGGATCTGCAGTGGGTAGGCTATGATGAAGTTCAGGCAGATGGTCTGGAGCCAGATGAAGATGAGATTTGAAGTGATTCCTGAAGATTCGATGGTTCCAAGCAGGCTCATCAGCGGTACCATTGTGCAGACGGTGAAGGTCTGGATGCAGAGGATGATGAAGATCGGGCGGTCAGTTGGTTTGGCTACGCGGAACGCGAAATATTTGGATGTTTTGCTGGCGATGAAGAATGCGCAGAGGAATCCGATGAACCATTCCAGCGGAAAAGAATGCAGTGCGTGACTGAATGTAGCCGCCTGAAGTCCACCGGTGTGGATAGCGACGTTATAAACGCCCATGATAAAGATTATACAGCCGGATGTGATAAGGGTGAAAATAAATTCCTGAAATTTTGTTTTTGGCATAGTTAAGCCCTCCTCATAAAATAATAAAAAACTCCATATAAACGCAAAAATGCCGCCTACCCGTCTGACAATGGATAAGCGACATTTTTTGTCGTATTTATTCTATCAGTTATTGGGATTCTATGTTATGGGAATTTTGCACAAAATATAATCGTGAAATAATAGCTTTAGAGTCTTTTTGACAAAGGGATAGGAACGTTTATTCATGGATGAGGATAAAATAAAGTATAAATAGAAGTTACAAATTCACTTGACAACCGAATAATTCTCTGCGTATATTGTAAAAAAATGAGATATTAAGTGACTGAAAAGTCTGATTATGGTTACTGGTTATTGCGTTCTCAGTAACGGATTATGAAAAGCAGTCTGACATAACGAGCGACAAAAAGTCACAAGGATCAGCAGAAAGGGGCAAAAACTATGGATTTAAAGAACTACTCAACAGGGGTACAGCACATTGGAATTCCGACAAATGACATTGATAAAACAGTAGAATTTTATCACAAATTAGGTTTTGAAACAGCATTTGAGACAGTAAATGAGGAAGCAAACGAGAAGGTTGTTTTCCTGAAACTGGGAACTCTGGTAGTGGAGACTTATGAGAACCATGCAGCGAAAATGGAGCATGGCGCGATCGATCATGTTGCACTTGACGTAAAAGATATTGAAGAGATTTTCCAGTATATCAATGAAGCTGGTTTAAATTCTACACAAGATACCATTCATTTCCTGCCATTCTGGGAAAATGGAGTGAAGTTCTTTACAATTGAAGGACCGAATAAGGAGAAGGTGGAATTTAGTCAGTATCTGTAAATAAAAAGGAAATAATCATTAAGGGTCGATACATTGACGGAAACAGTGTATCGGCTTTTTGGGTAATGTTGGATTAATAAGTGGGGGTGGTGCGAATGCGTAAAAAATATCATGAGCTGTCTTTGGCGAAAAAATTTTCTCTTACAAGTATTGGCTTCTTTTTTCTCACAATCCTTGTATTAACTGTATTGATTCAGTTTTTATACGAAAAATCAGTATTAAATATCACCAGCGAAAGCTATAAGGAAAAGTTTGAGATAGTGTCTGATAACAGTCAGAGTATATTAGAGAATTCGGGAAAGATAGCTAAGGTAATATTAACAGATGAAGCAATACAAAACTGGTTTTTACAGGATTCTGAGGAATCAGCAGATCAGTTAAAATATAAAATGCAGGTAGAGAAACGTCTGGATTATTTGGATGCATTGTATCCAGATAAACAGTATAGCAGTATTTCTGTTTTTGACTCATATGGACATATGGTAAATTCTAACAGTATTCGATCTGAGGCATCAAAATACGAACAGTTTTTTAACATAATAAAAGAGAATTATAACGTAAAATGGTTGGATTTATATGAAGTATCCCTGGGAGATTATGAGAAAAATGGAATTGGTTATATCAGATATTATAGAGATTACGATTCGGGACTTATTAAAGGATATGTTCTTATAGAATATCAGTCGCCACTTCTGATAAATAATTTTGCACATATCAGATATGGGGAGACAGGCAGTTATCTGATTGCTGATACAGATGGAAACAAAAAAATAGAAAATGATCAGGATGTATCAGGAAATATTTCGGAAGAAGAGTATTTTCAATGGGCTGAAGATAATAAAAAAGGAGGAAAAGTATTCAGGATTGACGGTAAAAGATATCTTGTGACAGCGTCAGTAATCCCTACACTGGATTGGCTTATGATTGGTCTGACACCAGTGAATGAACTTACAAAAGCCGGGAAAGCGATGACACAGATTATTTATGTAGTAGGAATTATTGCTGCTTTAATCAGCACATTTTTCAGCCTGAGGGTTTCTCGCAGTGTAACAAAGCCTTTGATATATTTGACAGATACCATGAAAAAATTTGGAAAAGGAGATCTTTTTGTACGTGTTCCTGTATTGTATGAGGATGAAATTGGAATATTATCGGAAGAGTTTAATAAGATGTCTGAACAAATCAGGCAGCTGGTTGATCAGGTATATAGAGAGCAACGGGCAAAAAGAAAATCTGAGCTTGCAGCACTTCAGGCACAGATTAATCCACATTTCTTATATAATACATTGAATAGTGTAAGTTCGCTTATCAAAATGAATTGTCCGGATGAAGCATTTATCATGATTCAGGCGATTGGTACATTTTATAGAACTTCACTTAGCGATGGAAAAACATTAATACCGCTGGAACAGGAAATAACAAATATAGAGAATTATATAAAAATACAGAAAGTCAGATATGGAAATAAAATAGAATATGAGATTGATATAGAAAATGAAATTTTGCAGGAGTGGATTGTAAAACTGACACTTCAGCCATTGGTAGAAAATTCTATATATCATGGTATAAAGGAAATGAGGGGAAAAGGAATTATCCGAATCAAAGGATGGAAAGAGAAGAATAAGGTTTTTATTCAGGTGTCAGATAATGGGCTTGGAATTCCAGAAGAAAAATTAGAAGAACTGTTTAGTAAAGATTACAGAGAAAAAGGCTCAGCATTTGGATTATTTAATATTCAACAAAGATTGCAGATTTATTTTGGAAAAGAATATGGTCTTACAGTAGAAAGTAAACTGAGTCAGGGAACGAAGGCAACAGTGTGCATTCCTGTAGATTTTAAGAGAGAAGAGGATAGAAAATGAGGGTATTCCTTGTAGATGATGAATTTTTGCAGAGAGCGTTAGTGAAAAAAACAGTTGACTGGAATAGTCTGGGTATGGAAATATGCGGAGAAGCAGAAGAAATTATATTGACCGCTTATGGTGAATTTGAATATGCAAGGGAGGCACTTTCTTTTGGAGCAGTCAGTTTTGTGCTGAAACCGTTGGACCCTGAAGAATTAACAAAAGAGCTTCAGAAGTGTAAAGAAAAACTGGAACATATTTATAGACAGAAATCTTCTGTAAAGAAAATGCAAAAGGATCAGTTTCTTTTAGAACAGCTTTCAGGTATGGTACCTTCTGAAAATCAGCAGAGTAAATGGGAGGAAATGAAGATTCCGTTTGATAAACCATTATCAGTGGCTTTGATTAGACCTGAAAATAAACAACAGAATAACAAAATGGCAGAAGAAATGGAAGAAATAATCCAGGATTATTTTCCGGTATATGAAATGATTTCTATGAACCAAGGATATGCTTTTATTCTATTTGGAGAAGAGAATATGGAATATCAGATTCAGCTTCTCTGTACTTATATGCAGGAAATTATGAATAGTAAAAGGAACTGGAATGGAGGAATCAGCAGGGTATTTTCAGACATCAGAGAATTGAAAGCGGCCTATCAGGAGGCATATTCTGCAGCCAGAAAAGGAAAAACAGAACAGAAAATTCTGATTTACGAGCCAGTAGATATGTTTCAATTTATACGATCATCGTTATATGATTCGGAAGTATTTTTGTATTATATCAGAAAAAATGAATATGAAATGCTCACAAAAGAGATAGGTGAAATGTTTATTCAAATGGAAGAACAGAATGTCCTTTCTGACACAGCAGTATATATATCTACGGATATTCTGATCCATATTTGTCTGTATATGTCTGAACTGGGAGTTGATTTTTCTTTAGTTGTGGAAAAAGAACAGAGACAATTAACAGGATTGCAGAATAATGGTGAAATTGAAGAAATTAGAAGTGTATTAATGTGTATATTGGAAAAATGCCGCATATGTGCAGCAGAAAATAAACTTCCTGCAACAAAGAAAAAAGTAAATGATGCAGTAGATTTTATTGATAGTAATTATAGTAGGATTGATATGAGCTTGAATCTGGTAGCAGATACAATTGGGGTGAATGCGAGTTATCTAAGTAATATATTTAAAAAAGAAAAAGGATGTTCATTAAGTAAGTATTTGACTCAGACACGTCTGGAACAGGCAAAGAAATATCTTACAGAGTATCCGGATAAAACACTTATAGAAATTGCAGAGTCAATAGGATACAGTGACGTTTATTATTTTAGCAAGAATTTTAAAAAGTATTATGGTATTTCTCCGTCTAAGTACCAGGAAGAGAGAAAAATGTAATTATCCAAAATATTTCCCAGACGTCCAAAGAATCTACATTCACGTAATAGCACAAAAATGGTAATCTTGTCTCATCAAAAGACAGGAGGTAAAAGGAAATGGCTGAAAAGGAAATTCCATTTCGACAAATTCATCTGGATTTTCACACCAGTGAAGCCATTGAGGGGGTCTGCTCAGAATTTGATGCGGAAGAGTTTGCCCAGACTCTTGCGGATGCGCACGTGAATTCTATTACTTTGTTTTCTTGTGGACATCACGGAAATTTATATTATGATTCCAAAATGTTTCCGGAAATGGTCCATCCTCATCTGGCACACAGAGATTTGTTGAGAGAACAGGCTGAAGCCTGCAGAAAACGTGGAATACAGGTAAACCTTTATACAACCATTCGCTGGAACAAGAGAATCGCAGATATGCATCCGGAATGGATCTGTATTGATGAAAACGGAGCACTTCAGGACTATAAGGGAAAGGGGTATTTTGAGGCTGGTTTTTATAAAAACCTTTGTGTAAATACACCGTATCGTGATTTCTTGAAAAAGCAGTTCGGAGAAGTTCTGGAAACGATTCCGGGAGATGGAGTATGGTATGATGCAGCTTTTATGAATGAATGCTGCTGTCCATCCTGCCAGAAACTTATGCGGGAAAAAGGTCTGAATCCTGCAAAAAAGGAAGACCGTCAGGAATTTGCAAGGTGGACTTATTATGATATGGTCGAAGATCTGACCGCATTTGCAAAAAAATATAATCCAGATTTTCATGTCTGCTATAACAAAGGACATGTTGGATATCTCGATAAACCAGTGATAAAGGATTATTCGTATTTTTCTTTTGAATCTCTTCCGGGAGTAGAATGGGGATATCTTGATTTTCCTGTTTCTGCTAAATATATGAGGAATTTTGGAAAAGAGTGTCTTGGACTGACAAGCAGATTCCACACAGAATGGGGCGATTTTCATGCATTTCGTAATGAGGCAGCTATGGAATATGAAGTATTTTCCATGCTTTCCCATGGATGCAAATGTACGATTGGTGACCAGATGGATTACTGGGGAAAATTGAATAAGGATATGTATCAGCAGATCGGAAGGGTTTATAAATCTGTAGAAGAAAAAGAACCCTGGTGTGAGAATGCAAAACCAGTATCTGAAATTGGTGTTTTTACAG
The DNA here is from genome assembly GCF_056504575.1 of Blautia sp. CGZ-1-C1. Classification (NCBI taxonomy): domain Bacteria; kingdom Bacillati; phylum Bacillota; class Clostridia; order Lachnospirales; family Lachnospiraceae; genus Blautia; species Blautia sp. CGZ-1-C1. The sequence goes on along the minus strand of NZ_JBWLUT010000116.1, from coordinate 102,570 downwards.
CAGAAGAATTTTATGCTACAGGCGTAGCAGGACAGATTCCAGGTGCATCTGAAGGTGTGGCAAGACTTCTGATGGAATATGGATATCAGTTTGATTTTATTGACAGTACTTCTGATTTTGGAAAATACAGGTTGTTAATTTTACCGGATGTAATTCCTGTAGATGAAATATTAGGCCGGAAACTGAGTGCTTATATAAATGCAGGAGGCAAATTACTGGCAAGTTATCAGTCTGGTCTTGACAAAGATCACCAGAAATTTATGATCTCAGAACTGGCAGTAAAATATCTTGGAGATGCACCATATAGTCCGGATTTTATATGGCCGAAAGAACATCTGGCAAAGGGTCTTGCAGATGCAGAACATGTAATGTATGACAAAGGAACACTTGTAGAAGCGACAGATGAGGCTCAGTTTGTCCAGAAAGTAATCCCGCCGGTATTTAATCGTACATATGAACATTTTTGTTCTCATCTTCATTCTCCATCAGGAAGAAAAGAAGTATATCCTGGTATTGTGGAAACAGAAAATACAGCGTATTTTATTCATCCGATTTTTACAACATATCAGAACTGGGCACCTGCATGGTATAAAAAGATCCTGAGAAATGAATTAGACAGAATGCTTCCGAATCCGCTGATTCAGCATAATGGACCATCAACAACACAAGTTACAGTGTTAGATCAGGAACAAGAGAACAGAAGAATTGTACATGTACTTCATTATGTACCGGTGAAGAAATGTAAAAATCTTGAGATTGTTGATGATATTATTCCTTTATATAATCTTAAGATTACTATGACAGAAGAACGTGAAGTAGAGAAAATTTATACAATACCCGATAAACAGGAAGTTCCATTTGTACAGGATGGAAAAAAACTTGAATTTACTCTAAAAGAGATTAAGGGACATCAGATGACTGCTGTTTGTTACAAAAATTAGTAAGGAAAAGAGGAGGTTTTTATATGAAGACAGGGAAAAAAGTTTTAGGGGCTGTATTAGCGGCAGCAATGGCATTATCATCTATTACACCGGTATTTGCAGCAGATAAAGTTAAGATTACATTTATGAGCCGTGACAGTGGTGATACACCTATAGCAAAGGTTTATGAAGACCAGATTGCAGCATTTATGGAAGAAAATCCTGATATTGAAGTTCAGAACGATTCTGTTTATGAGGAATCTGCTTATAACAATAAACTGAAAGTTGCATTATCTACAGGAGAAACACCAAATATCTTTTATTATCCGGCAATTGCCGGCCTGAAAGAATGGGCACAGAATGGAGTTCTGTTGGATCTGACAGATTCACTTAACGAAGATGAAGAATGGAAGAACACGTTCCTGGATGGAGCATTAGATACATATGATCTGAGTGCTTATGGAGTGGATGGAATCTATGCATTGCCAAATGAACTGAATGTGGATGCTATTTTCTACAATAAGGCTTTATTTGAAAAAGCCGGTATTGAGAAAACTCCAGAAACAATGGATGAACTGTATGAGGATATTGATAAGCTGGTTGCTGCCGGAATTACTCCGTTTGGAGTAGGCGGAAAGAATACCTGGGTTATGGGACATATCTTTAATAATATTCTTGCTAAAAGAATCGGAAGAGATGGCATTATAAAATTGGGTACTGGCGAGAAAAAATGGACGGATGATGATGTAGTAGAATGCCTGCAGATTACAAAAGATTTAAAAGATAAAGGTGCTTTTGCAGAAGGATTTGAAGGAATGGATTATAATACTCAGATGAATCAGTTCCTCACCGGAGAAGTAGCAATGATTTCTCACAGCAGCCCTATCATTCCTGAAATGTTTAATACTGAATCAGAAATTTTGGATGATATTTCATTCTTTGCATTCCCATACTTTGAAGATAAACCAGAGTATAAAGATACACATGTAGTATATACTTCCGGATGGATGCTTTCAGGAACTATGAGTGATGAGGAAAAAGAGGCAACTCTAAAACTGGTGAAATATATGACATCTAAAGAGTCTATTCAGGCACGTATGAATGCAGCGATGAGAGTTGCTCCATATAAAGATATTGATGCATCGGAAGACGCACCGCAGATTTTCAAAGATATGGTTGAATATACAGGTACTATTAAAGATTCTGTAGGAGAATATTTTGACTATGATACCTGCTCTACATTAGTAGATACTTCAAGAAATGGAATTTTGAACATGATGCTGTCTGATTCCGCTGAGAATACAGCACAGACTATTCAGGCAGATATTGATGCAAACCGTCCACAGAGCTGACAGATAAAGCAAAAGGAAGGGGGGGAGAGCACCCTTCCTTTTGTTTACTCAAAAATAGAAAAGAGGAGGGGTTATTTTGGAAAAAATAAGGAAAAATAAGAAAGTTATTGCGGTATTTTTGATACCTGCAGTATTGATCTATCTTTGTTTTGAATTGATACCTGTAGTTATGTCTGTCTATTTTTCATTTAATGACTGGCCTGGGCTTCAGGCGGTGCCGCTTAAATTTGTAGGATTTAAGAATTATAGTAATCTGTTCCATAATGCAGTTTTTCTTAAGTCGTTGCAGAATGTTCTTATTTACGTTGTTGTAAGTGTTATTTTGCAGGTTCCTATTGGATTTGGACTTGGATTACTGATCCATCATTTCAAAAAAGGACAGAGATTTTTTAAAGCTGCATTTTTTATTCCTATGATTTTATCAGTGACAGCAGTAGCATTGTTATGGAATTTTATTTATTTTCCTACTGACAAGGGAATTCTGAATAGTCTTCTTATTAAAATTGGACTTGGAAATTATATTCAGCAGTGGCTGGTTAATCCTAAAACTTCTTTGATATGTCTGATTGTTGTCAGTACATGGACCAGTGTAGGATATTATATGATCATTTGTTTGGCTGGTCTTACTTCTATACCGGATTCTGTTTTGGAAGCAGGAGAATTAGATGGAGCAACTGGCTGGAAAAAGATTTGGAATCTTTATATTCCAATGCTTTGGGAACCATTAAAAATGTCTACGATCATGGTGATCACTGGAGTATTAAAGATTTTTGATACTGTATACATTCTGACACCTACAGGAGGAACCAGTAACTGTACTATTGTACCAGCACTTTTAATGTATAATGAAGCTTATAGATATGGTCATTATGGAACTGGAAGTGCGATTGCTACGGTCATCTTTGTATTAAGTGCTGCTGTTTCTATTTTTAGTTTGAAACTTATGAATCAGAAAGAATCCATAGAATATTAGGGGGGATAGATCATGAAAACAAAAAAACATTCCGCAGGGTATTATATAGGATTTCTGATATTTATTATAGTTGCTTTGATCAATATTTATCCGATGGTATTTTCAATCTTCTGTTCTTTTAAAGGAAATTTGGAAATATTTTCATCATTTACTGCTTTACCTAAGAAATTACGGATAGAAAATTATTTAACTGCATGGAATGTGGGAAATATAGGAAGATATTTTTTGAATACAATTATTCTTGCAGTTGGAACTCTTGCGATATCATGTCTTTTTGGAGCAATGGCATCGTATGTTCTGGCAAAATTTAAGTTTCGCGGAAAATCAAAAATATATTTACTGTTTATTTCAGGAATGATGATTCCTATTCAGGCGGTATTAATTCCGTTGTCTTATATTTTTGGAAAACTTGGAATTATGGATAATTATCCGGTATTGATTTTGCTTTATGCGGCGTTTTGTTTTCCAATGACAATTTTGATTCTTACTGGATTTATGAATGGAATTCCGACAGAATTAGAAGAAGCGATGGTAATTGATGGAGCAAATATTTATCAAGTATTTTTTAAGATGATTTTGCCACTGTCAGTTCCGGGAATTGTAAGTGTTTCAATTTTTAATTTTATACAGGTATGGAATAACCTGTTGTTTCCTCTTATTTTTATTTCTGATAAAGATAAAGGTACTATTTCTATGGGACTTCTTGCATTTTTTGGAGAATACAGTACAGATTATAGTTCCAGCATGGCAGGAATTTGTCTTACAACCATTCCGGTAATTATTGCGTATATTTTCTTCCAGGAAAAAATAGAGAATGGTTTAATGAGCGGAGCTGTTAAAGGGTGATAAAAAAGTTGTTGTACTTTTCATTTCCAATATGAAAAGATACAACAACTTTTTTGTATTCCTTATGTATTAATCCTCAAGCTTAATTTTCTCTTTCAGAACTACACAGCCTGCCATATCGCCAATAACGTTAACGCAGGTAGCACCCATATCGCAGAGTGTATTGATACTGATATAAACACCCATAACACCTGCCGGCAGGCCTGCCATAGTTGCCAGGGCTGCGAAGGATGCGATGGCACCGCCCGGGATTCCAGGGGTTCCGACTGACAGGAGTACGTTTGCCAGAAGGATTACGATCATCATGGAAATGCTTACATTAATTCCACATGCATTAGCGAAGAACATGATCATGAATGACATCAGGATGGATACGGCATCCATGTTTACAGTAGCACCAAGAGGAATGGCGATACTTGTGATTTTGTTGGATACGCCCATTTCATCTTCCATACGCTGTTTGCTGATGGGAATGGTTGCTGAACTGGAGCAGGTTCCGAATGCGTTCAGAGCTGCAGGAAGCATTGCTTTGAAGAATTTCACAGGGCTTTCTTTGCCGATGAATTTCACGGAGCCGCCGTAAATGACCAGGGCAAATCCGAAGAATGCCACATACAGGATGATCAGCTGAGTTGCCAGTGAAATGATGGTTTCTGTACCGTTGGCTTCTACAACAGGAACGATAGTACAGAATACACCGATAGGTGTGAAGTACATAACTGTGCTGATGACTTTCAGACAGACTTCATTGCAGGAATCGATTACATTCAGAAGTGCTTTACCTTTTTCACCGATAGCGATAAGTGTGAAGCCTACGATGACTGCGAATACAAGTACCTGAAGCATATTTCCGTTTGCGAAAGCTGCAACCGGATTGGATGGGATCAGGTTTTTGATGGTGTCCAGAATGCTGGTCATCTCAGTTGCCTGGATGTCGGAAGTTGCCATCTCGAATTTAACACCTTCGCCAAGATGGATCAGTCGCGGGATGATCAGTCCTGCCAGGCTGGCAAGTGCTGTGGTGCACAGGAAAAAGATCATGGCACCGGCTGTGATCTTGCCGGTTGTGCGGGCATTTCCGATACTGGAGATACCCATGATAATGGAACAGAAGACCAGTGGAAAGATCATCATGTTCAGGGCATTCATGTAAATGCTTCCTATGAGACTTGTGACGGTAAGAACCGGTTCGAACCGGTTTGCCAGAAACAGACCGGTAATGATACCCAGGATCAGTCCGGTAAAGATTGCTGTGGTAATATGTTTTTTATACCACGAATAGAATTTTTTCATTTGTTCCCTCCTCGTTTTCGTTTCCTGATATGGAAAAATAACACGACAATACTTTACCACAATAATGTGTGAATTACAATATTTCCCGTTGTTTTCTTATTTGAGTGGGAGTGTTTCCGAAATGCTCAAGGAACATCCTGCGAAATAGTTTGTAATTGATAAAGCCATGCCGCTCCAAATTGTAACACAGAAAAACAGGCATCGATGATACAGATATCGAAGCCTGTTTTTCTGCGTTGCCGGAAATTATTTTGTAATATTCCTGTGACATAAAAAGTCCTATACAGGCTATTATGATTGTCAGGTGCAGGTGAAGAGGGTATAATAGTTGTAATTATTTAACTAAATCAAGGAAGAACCTGCTTCAATTGTAAAGAGCAATAAGTAGTAGGTGGGGATTTACTTGTATCAGAAGGAGTGTTTATATGAAACCAACTATTTTATTAATAAATTTTCAGGATCAGCAGAAGCTTCGTAAGTTAAAGATGGCATTACTGCCTTTTAAGATTCGTTTAAAAACTGTAGAAACTCAGGACTATAGTCAGCCAATCGGATATCTGGCAGGAGTAAAGGACGTTTCTCAGGTACAGATTCCATCAGCGCTGATACCTCAGGAGCAGATGGAGAAGGAAATGCTGATTCTTGCAGGAATCACCGGGAATCTGTTTGACCAGGTGCTTTACACTCTGCGGAAAGCAGGTACACCTGTGGATTACAAGGCAGTTCTGACGGAGCATAATCAGAACTGGAACTGTATGCAGCTTTATAAAGAACTGGAGAAAGAACATAATATGTATCACCCGTCTTAAATAATAGAAATAGTTGGAGGTTTTGGCTATGAAGGTTGTAGTTGCAGTTGATTCATTTAAGGGAAGTATGACTTCCATGGAAGCAGGAATGGCTGTCAAAGCAGGTATTCTTGCAGCAAAAAAGGACGCAGAAGTGATCGTAAAACCTCTGGCTGACGGTGGAGAGGGAACTACGGATGCGCTGATCGAAGGTCTGAAGGGAGAACGTGTGGATGTGACAGTTACAGGTCCTTATCATGAGCCGGTTCAGGCATATTATGGATATCTCAGGGAAAGTAATACCGCAGTCATGGAAATGGCAACAGCAGCAGGTATCACACTTTCAGATAAGAAGGAGCCTATGACCGCTACCACCTATGGAGTGGGAGAACTGATCCTTCATGCAATCGGCAGAGGTATCCGCAACTTCATTATCGGTATTGGCGGAAGCGCCACTAATGACGGCGGAGTGGGTATGCTGAAAGCACTTGGCTACAGATTTCTGGATGAAAAGGGAGAGGATGCCGGAGAAGGCGGACAGGCACTTGCAAAGATTGTATCTGTAGAAATTTCAGACAAAAAGCAACTTCTTTCCCAGTGTAATTTCAGGATTGCCTGTGATGTGATCAATCCTCTCTGCGGTTCTCAGGGAGCTACATATATCTATGGACCGCAGAAGGGAGTTACCTCCGATATCCTTCCGGTTCTGGATGCAGGCATGAAAAACTATGCAGAGGTTACTGCCAAAGTGATTGGTAAAGATAACCAGAATGCAGCAGGTGCAGGTGCGGCAGGCGGACTTGGATTTGCATTTCTGAATTATCTGGATGGAGAGCTGACACCGGGAATACAGCTTATTCTGGATGCTGTCCATATAGAGGATGAGATGAAGGATGCAGATGTGGTTGTGACAGGGGAAGGTCGTCTGGATCATCAGACTGCCATGGGAAAAGCCCCGGTGGGCGTTGCGAAGCTTGGCAGGAAATATGGCGCAAAAACCATTGCATTTGCAGGAAGTGTTACGAAGGAGGCAGTTGCCTGCAATGAAGTAGGAATAGATGCCTTCTTTCCAATCGTGCGCGGAATTTCCACACTGGAAGAAGCAATGGATCCGGACACTGCAAAAGCAAATATGGCTGCAACTGCAGAGCAGGTATTCAGACTGTTGTAATTATTTTTTATAAAAAATCTTCTGAAGCAGATAGGAAATCGATTTGATATGTCTGCACAGGAGATTTTTGTTTGCAGAAATTGCAATGTTGAGAAACTTCAGATGATATAGTAAAATTATTACAGCCAGAGAAAATACTTTGAAAAAAGTTGATTAAAAGATCTAAGGATATGTAAGGGAGAGACAACATGACACTAACACAGATGAATTATATCATCACAATTTCCGAAACTGGTTCATTAAATAAAGCTGCGGAGGCGTTGTATATTTCCCAGCCTTCTCTGACCAATGCAGTGAAGGAACTGGAGAAGGAGCTTGGAATCATTATATTCAACCGCAGCGGCCGTGGTGTGACACTGACCAATGACGGGACAGAATTTCTGATGTATGCCCGTCAGATATACGGACAGTATGAAAGTGTGGTTGAGAAATACAGTGAGGGTGGTTCCTATAAGAAGAAATTTGGCGTTTCCACCCAGCATTATTCTTTTGCAGTGAAAGCATTCGTGGATATGGTGCAGAAGTTTGATGTGTCGGAATATGAATTTGCCATCAGGGAGACAAAGACTGCAGATGTGATCAGTGACGTCAGCGCCATGAAAAGCGAGGTGGGAGTACTTTATCTCAGTGATTTCAACAGAAAGGCACTGCTAAAGCTTCTCCACTCTGCGAATCTGGAGTTTCATCATTTGATTGACTGTCAGGCATATGTATATTTGTGGAAAAATCATCCACTGGCAAATGAGAAATCTATCAGCTACAGCCAGCTGGCAAAATACCCTTGTCTGTCCTTCGAACAGGGAGATAAGAGCAGTTTTTATCTGTCAGAGGAGATTCTGTCTACCAATGAATATTCCAGAACAGTTAAGGCTTCAGACCGGGCGACTATGCTGAATCTGATGGTAGGACTTAATGGCTATACCCTGTGTTCCGGAATTATCTGTGAGGAGCTGAATGGCAGTGACTATCTGGCAATTCCCTTTGAAGGAGATGAGCAGAACCAGAACAGCGACATGGAGATCGGCTATATTACCAGAAAGAATTCGATTCTCAGCAAGGTGGGGAATCTGTATGTCTCTTCACTGAAGAAATATCTGGAGCAGAATACTGTTTCTGCGGAGTAATAAAAAAGAATTACAGAAAGCAGAGGAATATTGATTTCCTGATTTGCATATGCTATAGTGCTTGTAGGCAAAAGGATAATATATGTCTGTGATAGACGACAAAACCCCGGAAGTGTACCAGATTTCCGGGGTTTTTATTCCTGTTTTAGGAGTGGAAAGGATGTAAAACAAATAAGTGATATTTATCTGAGAAAAATGATATTTACCCGAGATATGTGATATCATATCCTGCAGATTTCAGTTAATATAAGAAAACAATTAAAAGGAACATTACAGTCAGAGTATCAGTCAGGAGGATATTATTAATGAAGAAACTTCTCTACGGAGCAGCATATTACGATGAATATATGCCATATGACCGCCTGCAGCAAGACGTGGCAATGATGAAAAAGGCAGGAATCAATACAGTAAGGATCGCAGAATCCACATGGAGCACCTGCGAACCACAGGAAGGTGTTTTTGATTTCTCACATGTGGAACGTGTTATGGACGCAATGGAGGAAGCCGGGATCAATGTGATCATCGGAACTCCTACATATGCAATTCCTACATGGATGGTGAAATCCCATCCGGATGTTATAGCAGAAACTGTAAAAGGCAGAGGAATCTACGGAGCCCGTCAGATAATGGATATCACTCATCCGGTCTATCGTTTCTATGCGGAGCGTGTGATCCGCAAATTAATGGAATGCACTGCACACAGAAAATGTGTTATTGGCTTCCAGGTAGATAATGAAACTAAGTATTACGGGACAGCAGGTAAAAATGTTCAGGAGAAATTTGTAAAATACCTCCGTAAGAAATTCAATAATGATCTGGATGCCATGAATTATGAATTTGGTCTGGATTACTGGAGTAACCGTATCAATGCATGGGAAGATTTCCCGGACGTAAGAGGAACTATCAATGGAAGTCTTGGTGCAGAGTTCGAGAAGTTCCAGAGAACACTGGTAGATGAATTCTTAAGCTGGCAGGCAGATATCGTAAACGAATACCGCAGAGAAGATCAGTTTATCACTCATAATTTTGACTTTGAATGGCGGGGATATTCCTATGGAGTACAGCCGGATGTAAACCATTATCATGCAGCGAAGGCACTGACGATTGCAGGCACAGATATTTATCATCCAACACAGGATGATCTGACAGGGGCAGAGATTGCATTTGGTGGTGATATGACACGTTCTTTAAAGAGAGATAACTACCTTGTTCTGGAAACAGAAGCACAGGGTTATCCGGGATGGACTCCGTACAAGGGACAGCTCAGACTTCAGGGTTATAGTCACCTTGCAAGTGGTTCTAACAGCGTAATGTACTGGCATTGGCATTCTATTCATAATTCTTTTGAGACATACTGGAAGGGACTTCTCAGTCATGACATGCAGGAGAATGCACCATATCGCGAAGCATGTATTATGGGTAAGGAATTCTCAGAAATCGGAAGTCATCTGGTGAATCTGAAGAAGAAAAATCATGTTGCTATCCTTGTAAGTAATGAGGCATTAACGGCTCTCAAGTGGTTCGGAATCGAGGCAACTGCGGCAGGAAATAATGGCATTGGATACAATGATGTTGTTCGCTGGATTTATGATGCACTGTATCAGATGAATATTGAGTGTGACTTCGTATGGCCGGAATCTGATAATCTGGAACAGTATAAAGCAATCTTTATCCCGGCACTCTATGCAGCACCAGATGAACTTCTGGAAAGACTGAAACAGTATGTGGCAGATGGTGGTACGTTGGTGGCAACATTTAAGACGGCATTTGCGAATGAGAATATTAAGGTAAGTCATGAAATGCAGCCGCATATTTTAAGTAACTGCTTCGGAATCAACTATCAGCAGTTTACCTTCCCGAAGAATGTCGGACTGACTGGAAGTATTATCCGAGAAAGTGGTGCAGATGAAGCAGATAAGAAAAACGAAACAAAAGAAATTATTGAGACTGAAGAAAATACAGATGTGCCTGCAACAGCTAAAGTATTCATGGAATTATTAATGCCACAGGAAGCTGAAGTTTTGGCATTTTATGACCATTATAATTGGAAAGAATATGCAGCAATCACTAAGAATCATTATGAAAAAGGAACTGCCATCTACATTGGTTGCATGACAGATGACAATACTTTAAAAGCAGTGATCACAGAAGCACTTAGGAGCGCTGAGTTAGAGCTTCCGGAATACAGATGGCCGGTGATCGTAAGAAAAGGAACCAACGATCTGGGAAAATGTGTCAGATATATCCTGAACTATTCTGCAGAAGAACAGAAAGTTTCTTATTATGGAAAAAACGGTACAGAGTTGTTATCAGGAGAATCTGTACAGGATGGAGAAAGCATCACGGTTTCACCATGGAATATAAAAATTGTTGAAGAAGCATAAAATATAGGTAATGTAAAACACAGGGAGATTTTTCTTATAGATATTCCTGTGTTTTATATTGCCTTTAAATATTGATATTATATTGTGCAAAAACTATAAAAGACAAAAAACTAACAAATGAATGACAAAATAACAAACAAAAAGGATATAATTCTTTCTTTAAATGAATGTAAAAATTGATAAAATGTTCTTATGGAAAACACAGAGATATATACAAATATCACAAACAGGGAGGAAAGAAATAAGATGAAAAAATTTACAGTGTGTTTACTGATCGGTGCAATGGCTGCAAGTATGCTTACCGGCTGTGGAAGCAATGGTGGAAGCTCTGATTCTTCAGACTCAAAAGCAGACAGCAGTTCAGAAACAATGACTATTATGATGAACGGTTCTGATTCAGATGCATATATGGAAGGATACCGTAAGATCATTGATGGATTTAATGAGTCCAACGAGTATGGAGTAAAGGTAGAAATTCAGAACGTAACCAACTCTGACTATAAGACAAAACTGACAACAATGATGGCTTCTGACTCTGAAACAGATATTATCTTTACATGGGAACTTGGATATCTTGAAAACTTTGTAAATGGTGATAAAATCGTCAGCCTTCAGAAATATCTGGATGAAGACGAGGAGTGGAAGAACAGCTTCAATGGAGGTATCTTCAGATCCTTTAACATATGATGGTGAAGTATATGCGATTCCGACTCAGCAGAGTACAGCTATCATGTATTATAACAAAGCAATTTTTGATAAATATGGTCTTGAAGTTCCGACTACATATGATGAGTATGTTCAGGTATGCGACACATTAAAAGAAAATGGAGTTACACCTGTTGCATTAGCTTCTACAGCGGATGATGCATGGCTTGTATCTCAGTATATCCAGCAGCTGAGTGATGGAATTAAAGGCGAGGATTTATTCAACTCTATAAAAGGCGGCACAGGAAAATGGAACGATGAAGGTATGGTTGAAGCTGGTAAACTGTTCCAGGAAGAAGTTAATAAAGGATATTTTGAAGATGGATTTACCGGAGTATCAAGAGAAGAGGCACAGTTACAATTTGCAAATGGACAGACAGCAATGTACTTCAACGGATGTTGGGAAATCTCCAATCTGGATAAGAAAGAGAATGCTGCAGAAGCAGAAAATATTAGTTGTTTCTTAATGCCGGCAGTAAATGAAGAATATGCAGGTGTAGAAGTTGGCTCTGTTGATACTTCTTATGCGATTACTAAGAACTGCAAGAATGTAGATGCTGCAGTAGCACTGTTAAAATATATGACAAACGAAGAATCAACTTCTTCATTACTTTATGATTATGGACGTTTCCCAAGTACAAACATTGATATCGACGATTCAAAATTAACACCGCTGTGTGCAGATTTCGTAAATCTTCTGGGAGATGCAAAGGCACAGACGCCATGGTTTGACCGTGTAGATACTGATCTTGGAAATGAATTTAACAATACAGCAATTGGAATTGCAAACGGTGATGATGTGCAGGAAGCATTTGATACCCTGCAGTCTTATGCAGAAAGCAAGAGTAAATAAACAGATTGTTAAATAAACTGGCGGAACCTGAGATTTTACATTGGGTTCCGCTTGTTAAAAGGGAGAGTTGTCTATGAATAAAGTAATGGGTAATAAGAAAACCATAGCACTTTTTGTATTGCCTGCATTTATTATTTATGCAATCTTTGCATTAGCTCCTATCTTTTATAATGTGTATCTTTCATTATTTGATACAGACCTGATGTCAAAGATGAACTTTGTAGGAATCAAAAATTATCTGAGTCTTTTCAGTGATAAAACATTTAAACATGCATTTGGAAATAATATTCTGATGGTTGTCGGATCTTTGGTGGCACATATGCCATTAGCAATGTTCTTTGGTAATGCAATCTTCAAAAAAATCAAAGGTGCATCATTTTTCCAGACTGTATTTTTCCTTCCATGCGTAATCTGTGGTGTAGCAGTTGGTCTTACATGGACATTCATTTACAATGGTAACTATGGTCTTTTGAATGGATTCTTAAAGGCAATCGGACTTGGCGGTCTGCAGCAGATGTGGCTGGCTAACAAAGAGACAGCAATGCTTTGTATCATTATTGTTATCATGTGGCAGTATGTTGGTTATCATATGGTAATTCAGCTAGCTGCAATGAGAAATATTGATTCTTCTTTCTATGAGGCTGCTGAGATTGATGGTGCTACAGGCTGGCAGCAGTTTAAGTACATCACATTTCCGCTTATCAAACCAATCCTGAAAATTGACGCGGTTCTGATTATTACAGGTTCTCTGAAATATTACGATTTGGTTGCTGTTATGACTTCAGGTGGACCAAACCATGCAACAGAGGTTATGTCTACATATATGTATTATCAGTCATTTAATATTCTGAATTATGGATATGCCAGTGCAATCGGTGTTGTTTTAATGTTACTGTGTATATTATCTGTAGGAATTTCCAACAGAGTATTCAAGACAGACGAAACAGTGTAGGAGGTGTTGGGAAATGAAGAGAAGTGCCTCAGAAAATATATGGCTCGTTATTAAATATATATCGCTGATCGGGTTTACGATTCTTTGTATCTACCCTCTTGTATGGCTGTTTTTGGCATCATTTAAAACGAATGCTGAATTGTATACGAATACATGGGGATTACCGGAACAGTGGTCAATGACAAACTATGTAAATGCAGTTGTAAAAGGTGGTGTATTCAGATACTTTGGAAACTCAGTTATTATTGCTGTTTCTGCGGTTCTGGTTACTGTAATCCTTGCAACAATGGCATCTTATGCAATTGCCAGAATGCATTGGAAGCTTGCAAACCTTACACATAGTATTTTCCTTTTAGGAATGATGATTCCTATTTATGCTCTGGTAATTCCTCTGTTCTCTATTTTTAAGGGGATGGGGCTTCTGGATACACATCTTGCTGTTATTATTCCGCAGATTGCTGTAGGATTTCCGATGGCCATTTTCATTATCTGCGGATTTATGAGAAGTATTCCTACAGAACTTGAAGAGGCAGCAATTATTGACGGATGTACGGTATTTCAGTGCTTCTTTAAGATTATCCTGCCAATAGCAAAATCTTCAGTTGTAACAGTTGCAGTCGTTCAGTTTATCAATGTGTGGAATGATCTTCTGTTGCCGAGAATTTTCCTCACGGAAAGTTCAAAAATGACGCTGCCGGTAGGACTTACCAACTTCCAGGCGATGTATTCTACAGACTATGTAGGTATGATCGCGGCAGTTATTATTACAATTATTCCTAGCATTGTAGTTTATATTTTATTACATAAGCAAATTATGGAAGGTATGGTTGCAGGTGCTGTAAAAGGATGATATGATTCAGAAAAAAGAAATCACTGCTTCTTATATGGGGCAGTGATTCTTTGAATCAGAAAAAGGTGGTAATGTTATGAATTTGTTGATTGCAGATGATGAGGTTGTAATTCGCAGGGGACTGCTGAGTCTTGACTGGAAATCAATAGGAATTACAGATGTGTATTCGGTTGCAAATGGAGTAGAAGCGAAAGAACTTTTATTGAGCACATCGATAGATCTGGTTATTTTCGATATCAGAATGCCCGGTTTCAGTGGACTGGAACTGGCGCAGATGGTGAAAGAACGCTCTATGGATGTGGCTGTTGTAGTTTTATCTGGATTTTCAGAATTTGAATATGCAAGATCGGCAATGCGATATGGTGTATATGAATATCTGCTTAAACCGGTTTCTCCAAATGAACTGATGGAAACAATGCATAACGTTATGCACCGTCTGGAACAGAAAAGATTTGAACAGAAGTTATTAAGCCAGAAGGATGAATTTGGGGAAAAGCATGATGCGGTATCGCAGGTAAACAGTCTTTTTGTACAGTCATCCGGTGCAATCAAATCGATTCTGACTGATATCGCGCAGAATTATGAGCAGAATATTTCTTTGTCAGATCTGGCTGAGAAGTATCATTTTTCAGAGAGTTATATTTCACGTAAGATTAAGAAAGAAACAGGCTATACTTTTGTGGATATTCTAAACGGGATTCGTCTGATGTGTGCTGCGAGTCTTCTTAAAACAGGTGAAAAGATAAGCGATGCGTGTGAAAAAACAGGATTTAATGACCAGCATTATTTTTCACAATTGTTTAAGAAAACATTTGGATGTACACCGTCGAATTACAGAAGTGAAAGCGGGAGAAACTCTCTCGGGGCTTTATGAAATTCTGAACAGTAAAGCTGGAAATGGAAAGTGATATGGCAAGACAAAATAAATTAAAGAAAACAGGTGGCTTAAAAACAAATGGCGGCCTGATGAACAAAATTTTTAAAGTTTATATGCTGTTAATGTTCATTTCCTGTATGGTTCTTCTGATTGTTTTTGGAATTCGTTTTTCGAGCGTTTATAATTCACAGGCAAAATCTCATATGAATGATGTTACTGCAGCTGCGGAAACAGGAATAGAAGAAAGAATCAGCCAGATAGATCAACTTTCTGTGTCAATTCTGATCAATAACAGTGTGCAGGAGAATTTAAAATCAATTAATCATCAAAAGGTTATGGAACCGGAGAAAACATCTTTTCAGATTGAAAAGGCAGCGATTTCCAGAGATATTCGAGGAAGTATTTTTAATATTCCAGGTATTGTATCAGCCAGAATATATTCTTCTGATGGTGTGGAAATTGTAATAGGAACTTCCGGCAAAAAGATGAAAGCCGATGATATCACAAGAGAAAAGATATATGCAAAAAACGGAGGTGCATTATGGGCAGACGATGAAGAAAACGGGATGGTTGGCCTGTATCGCGCAATCTTAAGTGTTGACGATTTTAAGCCTATTGGATATATGGTTATTGAATGTAAAAATTCATACTTCAGTGAGAAGCTTCGATCTGTTCCGAGTACTTATAAAAACCGTTTTTATCTTTTGAATAATGAGATGGATATTATTGCATCCAGTGAAGAAAATATGCTGGGAATTTCTTTTCCACTGAAGACCAGAGATTTTAAGAGAGTAAAAATTGTCAGAGATCCCAGTACTGAGAAGAATAGCTATTTCACATATCAGTATATGAACAATGGATGGCTTTTGGTTTCTACTATCAACGTAGGGCAGTTGTAGAAGATATCGGAATTGCCCTTTTGAGTGTACTTCTTACGTTTGGAATCGTGATTCTGGTGTCTCTGGTAATAATGAGACATGTCGCCAGAGTTATGGTAAAACCGACAAAGAAGCTGGTGGATAGTATGACTGCATATCAGGAAGGAAACTTTGATTCCCGATTCAAGGTGGAAAGTCAGGATGAGATCAGCCAGATTGGTATGGTCTATAACCAGATGGCAGATAAGGTACAGAATCTGATAGAGAAGAATTATACACTGGAAATCGCAAACAGAGAGGCTGAAATCGAATTTCTGAAAATGCAGATCAACCCTCATTTTCTGTATAACTGCCTGGATACGATAAGCTGGCTTGGCTTTTCAAATGGAAACAGTGAAATAACGGATTTGGCAGTTGCTCTGGGAAAATTTCTCCGGGCAAGTATTAAAAGGGAAGACTATTATACGGTAAAACAGGAAATGGAGGTTGTAGATAACTATTTATTTATCCAGAAATACAGGTTTGGAGACAAAATAGAGATCAGACATAATATTCCTGATGAAGTGCTGAATTTCTATATACCAAGCTTTATCATTCAGCCGGTTATAGAAAACAGTATTGGACATGGTCTGGAAGAACAGATTGAAAAAGGTATCTTGTGGATCAACATTCAGCTATGTGATAACAAATATCTTCAGTTTAATCTGACGGATAATGGAAAAGGCATGGATGAAGAGCAGTTAAAACAGGTCATTCAGAATTATAGTGATAAAAATAAAAAAAGCAGTATTGGATTGAGTAATGTATATCGAAGGTTGAATTTGTTATATGGAGAAGCATGTGAATTTCATGTGACAAGTGTAGCGGGAGAAGGAACAGAGGTGACTTTCAGGATTCCTGTAATGCAGGTACCTGGCAATCATACTCAG
Source organism: Blautia sp. CGZ-1-C1 (assembly GCF_056504575.1). Taxonomy (NCBI): domain Bacteria; kingdom Bacillati; phylum Bacillota; class Clostridia; order Lachnospirales; family Lachnospiraceae; genus Blautia; species Blautia sp. CGZ-1-C1. The sequence goes on along the minus strand of NZ_JBWLUT010000116.1, from coordinate 85,675 downwards.
AATGAAATATAAATGTTTGGTGGAGGACATGACAATGAATGCAAAACAGAACTACAAATGGAACGAACTGACAATGGGAACCTGTTATTATCCGGAACACTGGGATAAGAAACTCTGGGCAGATGATCTTGACAGAATGAAGAAGGCCGGAATTTCTGTAATCCGTATTGCAGAGTTTGCATGGAGCAAAGTAGAGCCGGAGGAAGGTGTTTTTACCTATGATTTTTTTGATGAATTCCTGGATCTGTGCAGTGAAAAGCAGATGAAGGTTATCTTCGGAACACCTACTGCAACTCCTCCTGCATGGCTGACAGAGAAATATCCGGAAGTCTTAAATGCACGGAAAGATGGTGTGCTTCTCAGACATGGAGGAAGAAGACATTATAATTATAACTCACCGGTTTATCAGAGACTTTGTGCAAGAGTTGTGGAGAGAGAAGCTGCTCATTATGCGAAACATCCGGCAATCGTGGGATGGCAGATTGATAATGAGATCAACTGTGAAGTGAATGAGTTTTATTCAGAGGCAGATTCTGTTGCATTTCGTGAATTTCTCAGAAAACAGTATGGAACTCTGGAGAAATTAAATAAAGCATGGGGAACTACCTTCTGGAATCAGACTTATACAGCATGGGATCAGATTTATGTTCTGCGCCCGGTTTTAAGTCAGGGAATTAATCCTCATCAGCATCTGGATTATATCAGATTTATTTCAGAGAGTGCCCGTCATTTCTGTAAAATGCAGGCAGAGATTATCAAAAAATATGTAAAACCGGGAGACTATATCACAACAAATGGTAAATTCTGGAATCTCGACAATCATAAAATGGAGAAAGAGTCTCTTGATGTTTATTGCTATGATTCTTATCCGGATTTTGCATTTGGTCTGGATCGCGATCCGCTACACAGTGATGATCTGAATGATCGTAAATGGTCCCATAATCTCGCAGAGGTACGTTCTATTTGCCCTCATTTTGGAATTATGGAACAGCAGTCCGGTGGAAATGGCTGGACAACCAGAATGGAAGCACCGTCTCCGCGTCCGGGACAGTTAACTCTCTGGGCAATGCAGAGTGTAGCTCACGGTGCTGATTATATTTCTTTCTTTCGCTGGAGAACTTGTACATTTGGCACAGAAATCTACTGGCATGGAATTCTGGATTATGATAATCGTGAGAATCGTAAATACAGAGAGGTTCAGGATTTCTATAGGAAGTTAAAAGCAATTGACGGTGTATGCAATTCGGAATATAAAGCAGCATTTGCAATCGTTAAGGATTATGATAACGAATGGGATACTTCTGTAGACGCATGGCATAACAGAGTTGCAGGAGCAAGTGAGCAGGGAATCTTTAAAGCTGCTCAGCTGACACATACACCATACGATATGGTATATCTGCAGGAGGACAGTGAACTTACAGATCTGACGAAATATCCGGTACTGTTTTATGCACATTCGGTACTGATCAGTGAAGAACGTGTGAAACTTCTGAAAGAATATGTAGAGCAGGGAGGAACATTAGTTATCGGATGCCGTTCAGGTTATAAAGATATGAATGGCAAATGTGTGATGCTTCCACAGCCAGGGCTGCTGGCAGAACTCACCGGTACAGATGTACGTGATTTTACATTTACAAGTCCTGCAGAAGACGAGGTATTTGCAGAGTTTGGCGATAAGAAAATACCAATGCCGGTATTTAATGATATCATTACACCGCTGGAAGGCACAAAAACACTGGCCGTCTATGGAAACAGTTATTATGAAGGAAATCCTGCGCTTACCTGCCATGCAGTTGGCAAAGGACAGGTACTCCATCTGGGTGCAACTTTCAATAAGGAAAATACTGAAGCATTGTTTGATTATCTGAAGATTAAAGAGCCATTTAAAGAATATATTGAAGCTCCGGAAACAGCGGAAGTGATTATGCGTGAGAAGGATGGAGAGAAATACATTTTTGTATTAAACTACCAGGCTGAAAAGATTGAATATACACTTCAGAAACCAATGATCGCACTTTATGATAAAACAGAAGCAACAGGAAGATGTTCACTTCCTGCATTTGGAACTGCTGTGTATAAAGTAATAGAATAAAAAATATTTCGAGAGTTACCGAAAGAATATAAAGACAGGGATTGACTAAAAACTGCTATAGAAACAAGAATGATATATTTGGCTTGTTATTCAAAGAAACATATATCAGGAAATGTTTGATATAGCAGTTTTTATTTGTCTGTGTATATGACAGGAAGGATAATCTTGGTAATTTTTATCAGGTAGTTTTTTGATAGATTATTCCCCAAGTAATTTCACATAACGTGCCTGATGATGAACGGCAGGGAGAAATACATTTAAAATATCATTTGTCTTTATACGGAGGCTGGAAGTGTTGATACATGGATGGCAGCCAAGATAAGCCTGGTTCAAAAGATCTTCATCAATCAGGAGCTGTACCTTATTGTCCTTGTCGTTCATCAGTCCCATAACACTTACAGAACCCGGAGTGATATCCAGTAATTCTTCCATATGTTTCTCATTGGCAAAGGAGAGCCGGGCGGTGTTTATCTGAGAGGAGAGTTCTTTTGTTTTAAATTTCTTATCTCCTGGCATCAGCAGGAGATAGAAGTCTGTCTCCTGTCTGTTGCACAGGAAGAGGTTCTTGCACATATGTGTTCCGAATAATGCGTCTATATCCTGGCATGCTTCAATAGTCATTGCTGCCTCGTGATCTATCCGGTCATAGGAGATACCAAGAGAGTCTAATAAATCGTAAACACGTATTTCTTTTTCTAATCGCCCGGCGTTAGTGGCAGGACGTCCATTTAATAATTCCATTTTTTAATTCCTTTCGCGTGATTATAAATGTAAAAGCATTGCTTTGAAGATATCTGCAGGCATTGTAGCACAGAGGTTTATAAAAAACAATATAATGGATGGAAAGGGGATTAAAAAGAGTTCTTCTGCTTCTATAAATTGATAGTTAATGAGAAACTTTGCTCGAGATGAGCGTAGAATTTTATAAAAATGTTGTGTTTTATATATTTTTAAATAAATATGAGAAAGGGAAAACTGGAAACATTTTTTATTTACTTAAGTTTGTTTCCAGTTTTGACTTGTAAAGAAATGTTACATATTATCTCTGAATTCTTCAAGAGAAGAGGCGCTAAGAGAAAGTTGAAACCAGGATTTAAGTTTTGCAGGGTTAGTCTCAGCGCAAATTATTTCTTTTAATTCAGGAGATACGGCAAATTTAGATTCGAGAGAATCAAGGAGAACTTTTTGTTTTCCTTCTGTAGTGTTTTCTTTACGCCCGGTATTTTTTACGTAATCCAGAAACTGTAATAGTTCATCGGGAATATCAGTGTTATTTTTGTCGTGGGCATTGAGATAAATTGTTACAATACCATCATTTATAGAATTACCAGTTTCTCTGCAGACAGTATTGGTAGTATAGCGATAAAGCCCATCACCAAAAGGATCAAAATCACAGATAAAGATGACATAAGTGTCTGGAAGGTTCTCATAGGAATCGCCGGAAATTGTGCTATTCTTTTCTCATATTTTGCTTCCTATATTTTTGTGGACTGCAGCCTTTGACCTTGGAGAAGACCTTAGCGTAGTAGTTGGAGTCTGTGAATCCGGATTTCTGAGCGACTTCCATGATGCTGTCGCCGGAACTTAAGAGAAATTCCAGGCTTCGTTCTACGCGGTATTCCTGCAAAAATGTAAATAAAGATACATTCATGTAGCGCTTAAATAAGCGGCTACATTCACTTTCGCAGAGGTGGATTTCCTCTGCGATATTTTTCATCTGAATTTTGTTCATATAGTTGTGTTCCAGGTAGTCCATGATCTCACGCATACGATTACGTTCCAGTTTACTGTGTTCAGTATAGGGAAGATCTTCCGGAAGATTTTGCAGCATGCATCGCCACAGCTTCTGCAAAGTTCCGGTGATATCCAGTTCATAAAAAGCATTCTTTTCTTCATACAGACGTATGATGTCTTTTACATATCCGGCAAAAAGCTGATGCCATGGCTGGGAGTGGTCAATGTAAATTGCGGGAAGTGAGAAGTTCTGTACAAATGGTTCTACATATTTTCGGCGCAGGACGCTTTCATAAGAACCATAAATGATTTTCGGAAGAAAGGTAATGGAAACATATTTTCCATCCTGCATATCTTCCATGAAACCGGCATGAAGGACATTGGCGTTTCCGAGAAGGATATCTCCGGTTTTCATATGGTAAGTACATTGATTTACTTTATAAAGAATCTGACCATCTAAGACAAGTGTGATTTCTATTTCCGGATGCCAGTGCCATAAAAAAGAACCGGATTTATAGCCGGAAAGCTGCTCGTAGCTTACCAGCAGAGGAAATTCGTCACTGCCGTGTTTTTTGAGTTCTTTTTGCGAGCCATCTGTTATAATTTCCGCCATTATAAAAATCCTCCTGATGCAACATAACATATTTCAGTTCAATCTTGGTTTTCTATATACTTTGAAGCTTATATTTATGTCAAAAGACTTGATGAATGATAAACTGAAAGTAACTATATTTATATTGTACACGCATAGAGTGATAAACGCAAGATTTTACTATTTCTTCCTTAAATTATTAAGGAATTTTTCAGTTCACGAAGGTATACTCAATTCCAAGAGTGAAGCCGTAATAAGGCTACCTCGTTACTGGTAACAGTAACGGTTACTCCAAACTTTCATACACATATTCCCGTCTGCCGCTGGCTTTTCATACACTGCCACTGTAAACAACGAAAAGTAAGAGTATACAGCTGTTTATAAGCCTGTATATCAGCGGCCAGACCGGAAAATATCCGGAGGATTTTTGAAATGAATATTCCAAATAAAAATGAATTAACACGTATTTACGGCGAAGCAGAGAAATCATCAGCCCGTTTTCAGGCAGTCGCTGATCACTTCGCAGAAATTTACCATCATGATACAGCAGAATTTTTCACAGCACCAGGAAGAACAGAGATTATCGGAAACCACACAGATCATAATGGCGGCCGCGTAATCGCAGGAAGTATTGATATGGATACCATTGGTGCCGCTTATCCGAACAACAGCAATATCATCCGCATCACAAGTGAGGGATATGATAAAGAAGTTGTTGTTGATATTGAGAAGCTTTCTGATGTACCGAAGGCTCAGGGAACAGTATCTCTTGTAGCTGGTATGGTAGAAGCTATCCAGAAATTTGGCTTCAAGGTAGCAGGATTTGATGCTTACGTGACAACAAATGTAATCCGTGCAGCAGGTGTAAGTTCTTCTGCATCTTTCGAAATGCTTGTATGTTCTATCATTAACTATTTCTTTAATGATGGTGCAATGACATATATTAACTATGCAAAAGCAGGACAGTACGCTGAGAACGTATACTGGCTGAAAGCTTCCGGATTAATGGATCAGCTTGCCTGTGCAGTAGGCGGACCGATTCTTCTTGATTTCTCTGATAAAGAGAACCCGAAATATGAAAAAGTAAACTTCTCCTTCCAGGACTATGGTCACCACCTTGTAATCGTAAATACAGGAAAAGGCCATGCTGATTTAAGCCAGGAATACTCTGAAATTCCGATGGAAATGAGAGAGGCAGCAAAAGCAGCAGGCGCAGAACTTCTCTGCGAGACAACTCTTGAAGATGTGCTGGCGCATATGTCTGAGATTGAGAATGACAGAGCAATCTTAAGAGCGATTCATTTCTTTAAAGAGAATGAACGTGTAGAAAGAGCTGCAAAGGCCGTTGAGGAGAAAGACGGAGAGACTGTACTGAGACTTCTCAGCGAATCCGGAAAATCTTCATGGGAATTACTTCAGAACTGTTATCCGATCAAAGCCTACACAGAGCAGAAAATTTCTGTCGCACTTGCTCTTACAGATCTCTTCCTTGAGAAACTGGGCAAAGGTATCTGCCGTATTCATGGTGGCGGATTTGCCGGAGTTATCATGTGCGTAGTACCGGAAGAAGAGACAGAGAATTACGTTTCCTACATTTCTAAATTTGCAGGAAAAGAGAATGTATATCCGATGAATATCCGCGCGGTTGGTGCAGTACATATCGAACTGTAAAAAATATATAGATTCATATTTTAGAAAGCAGTGGGTTCCCGCTGCTTTCTTTTTTCTTTTCAAGGGGGAATTTCTGTATTATAATTATATAAATCACGATAGTTTTTGAGGGGATACGGATAATGGAGAAAAGATGGACGATGCGAAAAGCTCTGCTCGTTTTGTGTATCAGCAGCGTAGTATTTGCACTGCTTTTACAGACATTTCTGTTTCATCAGTCATTGCGCAGACAAATCCGGGCGGAGAGTATTTCAGACCATGAGCTGTCATTGAATAAAATGCAGACAGATCTGTCTGATTTTATCCATACGATACGTGGTGAAATGCTCACAATTTACAGTGAACAGGATCTGATAAGTGCTATGCGCGATGCGGCAGAGAAGGATGCCAGTCTGAAGGACTATTACTGGAGAAGCTGGTATTTTGCGAGAAGACGATTTACGAAGGAGGATCAGGTTCTGGCTATGTATCTCTATGATACGAAGGATAATCTGATCAGTACTTATCGTTATAATTCAGTTACTTATCCGAGAAATATTTATAAGGCAGATTATGATGACAATGCAGACCGGGTTTATGATTATGTACATGGGGACCGTACAGACCTGATGATCTCAGGCTATCATAATCCTGTTGCGAAAAAAGATATTATCCGGTTTGTCCTGAAGCTTCATAATTATGATGCAGACAGGAGCAGTCTGGGATATCTTGTCTGTGACATCAACAGTGCTGCATTTACCTCTATTATGGCGAAATATGTAGATGTGGAGCAGGTTTGCTTATGGCTTCAGCCATTGAATGACCAGGTAATAGCGATCACCGGTCAGGCTTCAGAAACTCAGCGCAGAATCCAAAAGCAGCTTGCGAAGGTAATTGAGGGCTATTATAAATCGAATGATCTGGAACAGGAATATGAAGGAAATTACCTGATCCAGGTGCCACAGGAGAATTATAATCTGGAAGCGTTTGTGCTTGTTTCGCAGTCACTTCTTACAGCGGCACAGAAGGCACTGATCAGAACACTTCTTATTATAATGACGGCTATGATTTTTGCCATCATGGTGCTGGTATTGTTTGTATCGCAGTGGATGACAAAACCGGTAGAGGAAATGAGCAGTACGATTACGCGGATTAAGAATGGAGAAACCACACTTCGTGTGCAGCCGGTCGGATGGTCACAGGAGCTGACGACTCTGGGTACGGAGTTTAATGAAATGCTTGACCGTATGGAAGTGATGGCACAGGAAGAACTACAGCACAAAATGCTGGTGGAGCGCACAGAATATAAAATGCTTCAGGCACAGATCAATCCGCACTTCCTTTATAATACACTGGACACGATGAGTGGTATCGCGAATGCACAGAATTGTCCGTTGGTAAGTGGAATGTGCCGTTCCCTGTCTGCGATTTTCCGTTATAGTTTGAATATGACGGACGAGCTTTCCACTATGCAGAATGAGATGGCTCATGTGAGAAATTACCTCTATGTAATGGATGTGAGAAATGGCTCTGCGATTGCATATGATTACCAGATAGACAGCGATACACTTCAGGACGAGATGCCGCGAATCTGCATTCAGCCGGTTGTGGAGAATGCACTGTCACATGGGCTTAGAAATGTACGCCGTAAAGACAAGAAGCTTCTGATACGTTCAGAGCATATAGATGAAAACCTGGTCATCACAGTTTCTGATAACGGTGCCGGAATGGATGCGGAATCTATGAACCGGTTGCTGGAACAAAATGATATGAAACGTGTGGAATCTGGTGTTTCTATCGGAATCCTGAATGTCAATGCGCGTCTGAAAAAGCTCTTTGGCGATGAATATGGATTACATATTGAGAGTACAATGGGAGAGGGAACGACGGTAACGATCACTGTGCCGGCTATTGCGACGGAAAACACTGCGAATATCCGATTGACATGAAGATAACACGGAGGGGAGAAAAAATTGAAATCCATGAAATACAAAGTTCTTGCAGCGGACGATGAATTTTGGAGCCGCGAAAATATCCGGAGTCTGATTCCATGGGAAGAATATTCTCTGGAATTTCTGGAGCCAGCCTGCGACGGTGAGGAGGTTATCGAGAGAATCCCGGAGGAGCATCCAGATATTATTCTTACGGATATTAATATGCCATTCTTAAGTGGTCTGGAATTGCTGCAGAAACTTCAGACAGAATATCCGGATATTGTAACGATTGCAATTAGTGGCTATGATGATTTTGAGAAAGTAAAAGGTGTGTTTGTGTCCGGTGGCCTGGATTATCTTCTGAAGCCGGTAGGAAAAGAAGAAATGGTTAAAGTTCTGACCAAAGCACTGGGAGTTCTGGAAGAACGGGAGAATGCAAAAAGGCAGGATGAGACCAGCCGTATTCAGGAGCATAAGCTTTCTTCGTTTCTGGAGGACAGTGAATACTCAGCATTACTTTCCGGAAAGCTGTATGGTCAGTCTGCGGCTCAGACTCATGTATCCAGCACAAGTACTTTCTCAGAAGTAGCTGCCCTGATGGTGAAATTTTATAACATTACAGAAATTGCAGAGCGGTTCGACCATGATAATCTTCAGATGTCATGGAAGATTAAGTCGTGTTTAAAAGAACTCACAGGTGATGCCGGAAATCCGATTATTTTTAACAATAGCAATAAAATGAGTGAATTTCTAATCGTAGAGACAGCGGATGCGAAAGCGCTCAAGACACTTGCCGACAATATTCTGAAGGAATTTTCTATGGAAGAGTACGGTCCGGTTTCTGTGGCCATTCATGAACAGACCAGCTCGTTGGATGACATCGGAACGGTTTACAGAGAATTGATTTCTGCGCTGGTTACCCGTCCGTTCAGCAGAAGTCATTGTGTTCTTTTGTGTCCGGAAGATAAAAGTGGTGAGAATCAGACAATCGGGAAGTCAGCACCTGTTCATATGGAAACAGAACTGTATCATTTACTGGAGACAGGGCAGAGATCAGAGACAGAGAAGCTGATCTTTAAGACTTGTAAGTTCGGTGCGTGTGATGACGGTACCTGGAGTTATCTGGATGTGAAACAGTATGTAGGCAGAATTACCGGGATTTTGTACCGTTATGTGCAGGAAAAATGCCCGGAACTTACCGCACAGGCAGAGGAGGCAATGGATAATATTGATTATTATATGAAATGTCTCAATGCACCATCTCTGTTTGCCGCGCTGAAAATTCTGCTGAACAGTTTATGGGAGAACGGAGAAGATAAAGAGTCGGATTCCAATTCCATCGTGCAGCAGGTAGAGCAGATTCACAAATATATTGAACGCTCCTATCATGAAAATATCACCCTTACTGCATTGGCAGAGGAGTATCATATGGATGCCAGCTATCTTTCAAGGATATTCAGCCAGAAATATGGTGAGACAATCATTGCTTTCCTTACCAGAATCAGGATGGAGAAAGCGGCAGAACTTATGAAGGATCAGGATAAGAAACTTGAGACGATTTCGTTCCTGGTGGGATATGACGATTATAATTACTTCAGCAGAGTATTCCGCAAAAAGATGGGAAGCAGCCCGAGAGAGTACAGAAATAATCTTGTCTAATGATAAATGAGCTCATTTAAATATAGCATAGAAAAAGATCTTCTAACGCAGAAGATCTTTTTCTATGTCTGGTACATTCTGGAATATTCCGATATAGTTTTTTTATGATATAACAAAGCTGTGCGGTCAGGATTCTTTCCTATTATTATATATTGGAAAATAACAATAGCAGGATTTCAAAATTGGATAATTTAGCATCATTTTGCACAAGCTATTCATAATTTGTCCAACTTTTATATACAAACTGGTCAAAAATGTGCAACAAAATTTTCCAAATATGTCCTAACTGAACAAAGCCAAAGTATGGTTTAATAGAATCACAGAGGAACGGAAGTCCCGTGAACTTAAACTTCCGCTCACAAAAATCAAAAAAGCAAATTTTTTCAAGGAGGGTTTTACAACATGAAAAAAAGAATGAGAAAAGCCGTTGCTATCGCAGCAACAGCAGCAATGGTTGGTTCCTTACCAATGAGCGCAGTTACAACACAGGCAGCTGACGACGACATCACAATCGGTGTTTCCATCTGGAGCTCCACAGACGTACTTGGAAGCCAGAGTAAAAAAATCATCGACAAAGCAGCTGATGCTCTTGGTGTTAATGTAATGTATGTTGACCAGGGTCACGTATCTGAGCAGGTTACAGCTTCTGTTGAACAGCTTTGCGCAGCAGGATGTAACGGTATCGTAATCTGTAACTCTGCAGACTCCGAAATGACATCTGCAATCCAGACATGTGATGCAAACCAGGTTTACCTTACACAGTTCTATCGTATCATCTCCGAAGAGAACAGCCCTGAAGTATATCAGACAGCATGCAACTCCCAGTATTATCTTGGCGCAGTTCATGAAGACGAAGTAACAAACGGATATACACTGGTTAACCTGCTTCTTGAGAACGGTGACAGAAACATCGGTCTTGAAGCATGGACAGTTGGTGATGCTACCTTCCAGCAGAGATGGAAAGGTTACAAACAGGCAGTTGACGAATGGAATGAAGCTAACCCGGATGACCAGGCAACAATGACAGAGCCTGTATATGCTAACACATCTTCTGAAGAAGGTGCAGCAGCAGCTCTTTCCCTTTACAACTCCAATCCTGATATGGACGCTCTGATCGTTGCAGGTGGCGGCGGTGACCCACTTGTTGGTTCCATCGGTGCTCTGGCAAACGAAGGACTTACAGGAAAGATCGACGTTGTTTCCACAGACTTCCTTGATGACCTTGGCGAGCAGCTTGAATCAGGCGGAATGTTTGCTGAATCAGGCGGACACTTCTGTGATCCGTTATATGCATTCCTTATCACATATAACGCAATCAAAGGCAACTATGTAAAAGATGAAGGATCCTTCGGATATGAGATCCAGTTCCCATACCTGTATGTATCTTCCTCTGAAGACTATGAAAACTACAAGAAATACTTTGTAGATGACGATCCATACACAGATGAAGAACTTGTTGAATTAGCAGGATACAGCTTTGATGATCTGAACAAAGCAGCTACATCACTTTCTATTGAAGATGTTATTTCCCGTCACAGCAACTAATATGATGAACTTATGCTCCACTGCCTTTTCTCCAAAGGGCAGTGGAGAAACTTTTAAGAGGTAATTGTCAGTGCCCGCTCGAAGCAAAAGGCCAAACCCTGAGGAAGTGTCTGACCTCCTGCTTTTGGCGGGCGGAGAAATGAATAAGGAGAATGGTTATGAAAAAACTCAAACAAAGCCAGTATTATGGAATCGGCCTTCTGGTTCTTATGCTTGTAGTTTTCTGGGCAGTATTTAAAGTACTGGCACCGACTACTTTCGGTTCCCCGGCGAAACTGGCCACTTATATGAAATCAGCATTAATTTACGCAGTTGGCGGATGCGGCCTTTACTTTATCTGCGTAATGGGACCTTTCGATATGAGCGTTGGTGCCAATATCGTACTTTCATCCATTATCGCCTGCAACGCAAGTGAGAAATTCGGTTATGCCGGTCTTATCATTGCGCCGCTGATCTGTGGTACGATCATTGGTCTCATCAATGGTGTGGTTTATATCAAATTACACATTTCTTCCCTGATCGTTACATGTGCCCTGTCGCTGATATACGAGGCGTTCAGTGTATATGCCACAAACGGAAAGAACGTAATCCTTTCCACAAGCTACAGAGCATTCGGTGATTATCCGGTCAACCTGATCCTGGCACTGATCGCATATCTGCTCTGTGCATTCATCCTGAAATACACAAAAATCGGTACTTATACATACGCAATCGGAAGCAATGAAGTTGTTGCAAAGAACATGGGTGTAAATGTTTCCAAATATAAAATCGTAGCCTTTACTCTTGCAGGTTTCTTCTTCGGACTTCAGGCAATCCTGACAATCAGCTTTGGTACTTCCATGACATCAGCTTCCAACCTTTCCTCTATGAGCCGTAACTTTACTCCTCTGATGGGAACCTTCTTTGGACTGGCATTTAAGAAATACGGCCATCCGGTTATCGCTATCGTGATCGGTGAGATGATTATCCAGCTTATGTTCAATGGTTTCGTTGCACTTGGTGCTCCGACTACTATCCAGAACGTGGTAACAGGTGTTGCACTGCTGGCAATCGTTGCACTGACAACCAAACCGGTTAAAGGTCTTGTAGTAAAATAAGGAGAACGATTATGGGTGAAATATTATTAAGAGCAGAAAATATTGATAAACATTTTGGCATCACACACGCCCTGGACAACGTTTCCTTTACATTCAATAAAGGTGAGATCCACGCACTGATCGGTGAAAATGGTTCCGGTAAATCCACATTGACATCCTGTCTGACAGGCATTTACCAGAAAGATTCCGGTAAGTTTATCCTTGAAGGAAAAGAGATCACTGCAACAAACCAGGTTGAAGCCAACCATCAGGGTGTAGCCATCATCGTACAGGAGATCGGAACACTTTCCGGACTGACTGTGGCAGAGAATATTTTCCTTGGAAACGAGGATCAGTTTACCAAATATGGTATCAAAAATACAGCAGCAATGAACAAGAAAGCTCAGGAATATCTGGACAGCTATGGATTCAATTATATTGATGCAACAAAAGTAATCGACGATTATAATTTCGAGGATCGTAAGTTAGTTGAAATTGTAAAATCTACTTACTTTAATCCGAAGGTTCTGGTTGTAGACGAGACAACAACAGCGCTTGGCCAGAAAGGCCGTGAAGAGCTTTTCAAGGTAATGCATAAAGTTCGTGATACAGGAAACTGCGTAATCTTTATTTCCCATGACCTTGAGGAAGTTATTGAGCAGTCTGATAACATCAGCGTACTTCGAGATGGTGTGAAGATCGGTTCCATCACAAAGGAAGAAGCTACACCTGACAGACTGAAAGCCTTAATGGTAGGCCGTGAGATCGGTGACAGCTACTATCGTACAGACTACGGCGAAAAGGTATCTGATGAAGTTGTTCTTTCTGCAAAGAACGTGACAGTAAAAGGACAGATCGAGAACCTAAACCTTGATCTTCACAAAGGTGAGATCCTTGGTATCGGAGGACTTTCCGAATGTGGTATGCATGAGGTTGGAAAGGCACTTTTCGGAGCTTCCTATTTCCGTCAGGGAAGTGTAACTCTGGGAGACGGCACACCGATCAATTCCATTCCGGATGCCATCAAACACAGTATTGCATATGCTTCCAAGGACCGTGACAATGAGTCTCTGGTCATCAATGATACAATTGGCGATAACATCTGTCTTCCATCTCTGGAAGATCTGAAGACTCATGGATTCCTTCGCGCAAAGACGATGAATGAATTTGCCAATAAATTTGCAAAACAGATGAGTACAAAAATGACAGGCGTTGACCAGTTTGTATCCGCTCTTTCAGGCGGTAACAAACAGAAAGTCGTTCTTGCACGCTGGGTTGGAAAGGACTCCGACCTGATCATCCTTGACTCCCCTACACGTGGTATTGATGTCAAAGTTAAAGCTGATATCTACGCCATGATGAACGATATGAGAAAAAGAGGAAAATCTATTATTATGATCTCTGAAGAAATCATGGAGCTTCTGGGTATGGCAGACCGTATCCTGATCATGAAGGACGGTAAGATCAATGGTGAATTCCTTCGCTCTCCGGATCTGAAAGACACAGATCTGATTGACAATATGATTTAAGGGGGTAAAAAAATGAGTACAACAAAAAAATCAACTGAGCAAGTACCATTTCTGGAACGTCCCATTGTGCGTACGATCCTTCCTATTGCAGGATTCGTGATCATCTGTGTATTATTTGCATTCCTCACAGACGGCAGACTGTTTCAGCCGAAAAATATATCACTGCTTCTGAGCCAGTCATACATGCTGCTGATCTCATCTATCGGTGTGTTCATGGTAATGACAATGGGTGGCCTGGATTTCTCCCAGGGCTCCATGCTTGGTGTTGCTTCCATCGTAGTCTGCTACCTTTCCCATTACAACATGGTTCTGGCAGCTCTGGGTGGTGTGGTAACAGGCGGACTGATCGGACTGATCAATGGTTACTTCAATGTTAAGAGAAAAATCACAAGCTTCATTGTTACAATCTGTACCATGTATCTGTTCCGCGGAGTTTGTGCTTATGCAACAACTAACTCACCTGTTTATGCAGTAAGTGATATTTCCAAATACAACACACTGCCATTTATGCTTACTTTCACAGTGCTCATCTTCGTAGTGGCATACCTTGTATTCACTTACACAGGTCTGGGCTCCAGACTGAAGGCAATCGGTGCTGGTGAAACAGCTGCAAGATTCGCAGGTATCCGCGTAGAGACTACAAAGATCCTCGTATTTGTGGCAGCAGGCTGTATCACAGGACTTGCAGCATTCGTAAATGCCATCAAAGTAGGTTCCGTTACATCTACAGCAGGTAACCAGCTGGAAACACAGATCATGATCGCTCTGGTACTTGGCGGAATGCCTGTAAACGGTGGTGCTAAAGTAAGATTCTATAACATCATCCTTGGTGTTATGACATACAAAGTACTTTCCAGTGGTCTGGTAATGCTGATGATGCCGACACAGTTACAGCAGCTCATCCTTGGTATCATCTTCCTGATTGAGGTTGCAATCTTTAGTGACAGGAAGACTGGTATGATTGTTAAATAAAGTTCTTGTTTATGGCTCAGGCTATGGCAGATGGATATTTGCGATATTCAATTGTTACAGATGTATATGGCCCTATGAACCTTAGCCATGTATCTGACATATTCTCATTACTATACTTACATAAAAATCCCGGCTTCTGCAGAGAAAATCTGCGGGAGGCGGGTTTTTTGTCGAAAACTTTTTCTTGTTGAATTTGGGTGTTTGCGTTATAATGAGTCCATAGAGTTCTTCTGTTTCGGAAAGGACAGGGATAGTATTCCAGATGAAGCAGAGGTTTGACATCATATATTTTATAATTTTATTGCTTATCATCTCGGAGCATGATAAGCTAAAAATATAAAAATCTACTTTGGATAAAATCATATATATAAAATGCTATGGGGTAAACATGGAGGGGGTACAAAATGATAGACGTACACAATATCAGTACACACTGTACACGTAGTGAATTTGTGGGCACTGCAGTTCTGGATACGATCGGGCTGGTAATTTCCGGAATCGATGATACGTTGCTTAATGAAATGAACGTGGGAACGAAATATCACTGTCTGGGGCTATTTAGTTCCCGTACCGGAGCAGCAGGACAGATCACTGCCATTGACGATGCGGTAAAAGCGACCAACACAGAGGTCCTTTCTATAGAATTACCGAGAGATACTAAGGGCTGGGGTGGACATGGAAATTATATTGTTCTTGGTGGAACGGATGTCTCTGATGTACGACATGCGGTGTCTATGGCTCTGGAGCTGACCAATAAATATGCAGGAGAACTGTATATCAGTGAGAGTGGTCATTTAGAATTTGCTTACTCAGCCAGTGCAGGACAGGCACTGAATAAAGCGTTCGGAGCGCCAATCGGAGAGGCATTTGGATTCATGGCAGGTTCTCCGGCTGCAATCGGGCTGGTGATGGCAGATACGGCGATGAAGTCGGCTTCTCTTTCCATTGCAAAATATATGACTCCTGATAAAGGCACCAGCCATTCTAATGAGGTGATCCTAGCGGTTTCCGGTGATGCCAGTGCGGCAAAAACAGCGGTACTGAATGCCAGACAGATAGGACTGGAACTGCTGATCGGAATGGGCAGCTACCCGGAAATCCCTGGAGTACCATATTTATAGTATATTTAAACAATATCTCTCCATATTCTTTGTATATAAGTTACAAAAGTGATATAAGAAACAAAAAAATGGATATTGAAAAAAATTCTTGACTTTTCCATCCGGAATCCGTATAATAACCAACGGTAAATTTAAGAGAAAGATATTTGGTTTTATTGGAAACGGTACATCCTCCCTGGATGGTTATGAACAACACAAATTTCTGTTTATGTTATTCATGTACTATTTAAGGAGGATTTTTTATGCCAAAAAACAAGTTTCAGGAAGTAATTTTTACGATCATCATGGTATTTGTGATGGTTTATGCAATGATCTGCTACAATATTGTATTAAATACAGGAACAATGACGAATGAGACATTTCTCTTAGCGTTTCATGAATTAGTATTTATGGGACCGATCGCGTTTATCCTTGATTTCTTTATCATCGGTGCTCTTGCAAAGAAGGTTGCATTTGGTATTGTGGATATGAGAAGAGATAATCCGTTCCACCTTGTACTTGCAATTTCAGCAGTGTCAGTTGCATTTATGTGCCCGTGCATGAGCTTTGCGGCAACTGTACTGATCAAACATGCACCGGTAAGCCAGATCATCCCGACATGGCTTCAGACAACAGCAATGAACTTCCCGATGGCATTCTTCTGGCAGATCTTTTATGCAGGTCCGTTCGTAAGATTCGTATTCGGAAAACTTTTCCCGGAAAAAGAAAAGGCAGCAGCTTCTGCTGAATAAAATATTGAGATTTGACCGCAGCATTCTGTATTTACAGGATGCTGCTTTTTTCATACCGTTTTTGCCAGAGTATTTTTCAAGCACATTTTAGGTTGGGAACAGGCATATGCGTATTGTATTTATTTTGATACACTATTGACAAATAATGTCATTTCGTGTAATATCATAGAAAACATACCAAATAACTATGAAAAGTAGAAAATAGCCATCAAGTTAACCAAATCAAGTAAGTCCCCTGCTTCAATTGTGAAGAGCAATAAGCAGTGGGTGGGGACTTGCTTGTATCAGAAGGGGTACAAGCCCCTTCTGATAAACTGCGGAGCAGTTATTTGGTGTAGAGCCACGTAGCGAAAGCGGATTGCGAATATCCGATTGACTACGGTAAAGTGAACGAGAGAAAGAAAAGTAAACAAAAATCAAGGGAAACTCTGACAGGAGGGAAAGAAAAATGGCAGATTATGCAGCATTAAAAAAAGGCGGATTCATGCGCCAGAAACAGAAAGATAATTTTTCATTAAGAATCCGTGTAGTTGGCGGACATCTGGATGCGAAACAGCTTGCAAAAGTAGCTGAGGTTTCAGAGAAATATGGTGAGGGCTACGTACATCTTACTTCCCGCCAGGGTGTGGAGATCCCATTCATCAAATTAAGCCAGATTGATGAAGTGAAGGAGGCACTGGAAGAGGGAGATGTAGTTCCGGGTGTGTGCGGACCGAGAGTTCGTACCATCACAGCCTGTCAGGGTGCAGCCATCTGTCCAAGCGGATGTATAGATACTTACGCACTGGCACAGGAACTGGATGAGAGATACTTTGGACGTGAGCTTCCTCACAAATTTAAATTTGGTGTTACCGGATGCCAGAACAACTGCTTAAAAGCAGAGGAGAACGATGTAGGAATCAAAGGTGGTATCAAAGTAGCATGGCAGGAAGATAAATGTATCCAGTGTGGTGTCTGCGTGAAAGCTTGTCGTGAAAGTGCCATCACATTAGAAGATGGAAAGATCACAGTAGATTCTTCCAAATGTAACTTCTGTGGAAGATGTACAAAAGCCTGTCCGACAGACGCTTATGACAACACTCACGGATATATCGTTTCTTTCGGAGGAATCTTCGGAAATCACATTAATAAAGGAAAAACAGTGATTCCATTTATCGAAGATCACGAAAAACTTCTCAAGGTGTGTGATGCAGCAATCAGATTCTTCGAGAAGAATGCGAAAGCCGGTGAGAGACTGAAATTTACGATTGACCGCGTAGGCGAGGACGAATTCAATAAAGAAATCCTGGAGGCATATGAAAATGAGTGAGATTAAATTTGATGATACTGTAGATATTACCGATGTTGTCTGCCCGGTAACTTTTGTAAAAGCAAAGGTAGCACTGGAGGAACTGGATGAAGGCCAGATCTTATCCATCCGCATGAATGACGGAGAGCCGGTACAGAATGTACCACGAAGTATCAAAGAGGAAGGACATCAGATCCTGAAACTTGATGATAATGAAGATGGAACCTACACACTTTATGTGAAGAAAGCAGGAGACTGATCCGTGAAAGCGGGAAGCCGGATAAAAAAGACAAGAGACTGAGAATAAGAGGCTGAATAAAAAAGACAGGAACTGACAGGAGTGAACTATCATGGCAGAGAGATTAAACGGAGAGACTTTTAAAGAGAAAGCTTTCCAGCCAGGAAAACTTACACTGATTGATTTCTATTCCGATAGCTGCGTACCATGTAAGAGAATGGTTCCGGTATTTGCAAAGCTGGAAGAGAAATACGGTGATCAGATTTATATAGGAAAAGTAAATGTAGCTTACGAGCAGGAACTTGTAGAAGAATACAAAGTTATGTCGGCGCCGACACTGATTTTCCTGAAAGACGGAGAACAGATCGAGAAGCTGACCGGAGCAAAGAAAGCGGCAGATCTGGAAGAAATCATTGATAAAAATCTTTAAAAAATTACACATATAAAAACATACAGAAATGGAGAACAGAGATTATGGTTATCACAGTAGCAGGAGATAAAAAAGAAGTAAAAGACGCAATCACAGTGGCAGAACTGATCGTACAGGAAGATGTAGAGACTCCTCAGTATGTAACAGTATCTGTAAACGATGACTTTATCGACAAGGCAGAATTTGAAACTTACGCATTAAAAGAAGGCGACAGCGTTGAATTCCTGTACTTCATGGGAGGTGGAAGATAGTGGCATTTACAAATGATCAGCTCGAACGATATTCCAGACATATCATTCTGAAAGAGGTTGGAGCAAAAGGACAGAAAAAACTGCTCAATTCCAGTGTTCTGATCATCGGAGCAGGCGGACTTGGAGCACCGGCAGCTCTTTACCTTGCGGCAGCAGGTGTGGGAACGATTGGAATTGCAGATGCAGATGAGGTAGACCTTTCCAATCTTCAGCGTCAGGTCATCCACGCAACAAAAGATATCGGCAAACCAAAGGTACTTTCCGCAAAAGAATCCATGGAAGCCATCAACCCGGATGTGACAGTTAAAACTTACCAGACTTTCGTAGATTCCGAGACAATCATGGATCTGATCAAAGATTATGACTTTATCATTGATGGAACCGACAATTTTCCGGCAAAATTCCTGATCAATGATGCCTGCGTTATGGCAAAGAAACCATTTTCTCACGCAGGAATCCTTCGTTTCCAGGGACAGCTGATGACATATGTTCCGGGAGAAGGGCCATGTTACAGATGTATATTCAAAGATCCGCCGCCAAAGGATGCCGTACCTACCTGTAAACAGGCCGGCGTTATCGGAGCGATGGGAGGCGTTATCGGAAGCCTTCAGGCGATGGAAGCAATCAAATATCTTCTGGGAGTTGGCGATCTTCTTACAGGATATCTTCTTACATATGATGCACTTACAATGGAATTCCGCAAGATCAAACTTCCGAAACACGTAAAGAACTGCCCGGTATGCGGTGAGCATCCGACAATCACAGAGCTGATCGACTATGAACAGGCAGAATGTGACGGAATCTGATTCGCTTTGGTCGATTCAGATAAGCCTTCTGCTTCGGCTACAAAGAGCAATAAGTAAGCAGCGAAAGCGGATCGTAAATATCGGCTGGAGATAAAGGAGCAAGAAAAATCATGATCACAATGTCAAAGAATGACTACGAAATAATTTTAAAACACGCCAGAGAAAATCTTCCGGAAGAAGCCTGCGGATTGATCGCAGGAACTAAGGATGGAAATGATAAATCTATCAAAAAGGTTTACTGCCTGACAAACATCGATCATTCCAATGAGCACTTTTCGCTGGATCCGAAAGAACAGCTTGCAGCAGTAAAAGATATGCGTGCGAATGGTCTGGTACCTCTTGGAAACTGGCATTCCCATCCGGAAAGCCCGTCCAGACCTTCAGAAGAAGATAAACGACTGGCTTATGACAGCACAGCAAGCTATATGATTCTTTCTCTGATGGACAATGAGAATCCTGTTCTGAATTCTTTCCATATAGAAGGAACGGAATCTGAGAAGGAAGAACTTGTATTACTGTAAAGCAAAGCAGGAGAGAAATAAATGATCAGAAAATTATTTGCATTTGGCCTGGCAGCTGTACTGGCACTGACACCGGTACAGGCTTTTGGAAAAACAGTGTCAATCACCAATGTTTCCTATGACCCTACCAGAGAAATGTTTGAACAGTACAACAAAATATTTGAAGAACACTGGAAGGAGAAAACCGGGGAAGATGTAGAAGTGACACAGTCCCATGGCGGTTCCGGGAAACAGGCATTGGAAGTAGCCAATGGTCTGGATGCAGATGTAGTAACACTGGCACTGGAATACGATATAGAATCCATTGAAAACGCAGGACTGATTGAGACAGGCTGGCAGGATAAGTTTGACAATGAAAGTTCTCCGTATACTTCGACCATCGTATTTCTGGTAAAGAAGGGAAATCCCAAAGGCATCAAAGACTGGGATGACCTGATAAAGGATGGTGTGGGTGTGGTAACTCCGAACCCTAAGACATCCGGAGGTGCGAGATGGAACTACATGGCAGCATGGGCTTACGCAGATAAGAAGTATGACGGAGATGAAACCCGGATGAAGGATTTTATCAGGAAGCTTTATCTGAATGTAGTAGTTCTTGATTCCGGCGCAAGAGGGGCAACCACTTCTTTCGTAGAGAACGGACAGGGCGATGTGCTGGTGGCATGGGAAAATGAAGCATATCTTTCCATGCGTGACTATCCGGATGAGTACGAGATCGTTACTCCGAGTGTGAGTATTCTGGCACAGCCGTCTGTAGCAGTGGTAGATGAAGTAGTGGATTACAGAGGAACGAGAGATGTGGCAACTGAGTATTTAAAATATCTGTATTCCGACGAAGCGCAGGAGATTGAAGCAGAGAACTACTTCCGTCCGACCAATGAAAAGATCCTGAAAGAACACAATGATGTGTTTGACCTGAGCGTAGATCTGGTAAACATCAGCGACTACGGCGGATGGGATGAAGTACAGAAAAAGCACTTCACAGATGGCGGAATCTTTGATGAGATCTATGAGAGATAAAACATCTATATGTAGATTGAGAGCAGCTTTCAGATGGGAATCAAATCAGAATAAACCGCAAAATGTTAAAAGAAATTGGTGCATTTACTTACAAGCATGAAATGAAAGATTGACGAGGATAATGACAGCAGGACATACGAGACAGAGAGGTGGTAATTGATTATGAAAAAAAGAAATAAACCAGTGATTCCAGGATTCGGACTCTCCATGGGAATTACCATTTCCATACTAAGTCTGGTGGTTCTGATCCCACTTGCCAGTCTGGTGATCTACACAGCACAGATGAGCTTTAAAGATTTCATTGAAACCATTACAAGAGCCAGAGTATTGGCTTCCTTTTACACAAGCTTCATATCCGCTTTTGCAGCAGCAGTGATCAATGGAATTATGGGAACTATCCTTGCATGGGTACTTGTAAAGTATGAATTTCCGGGCAAGCGGATCATGGATGGAATGATTGAGCTTCCGTTCGCACTGCCAACCGCAGTTGCAGGTATCGCGCTGACATCCTTAACTTCCGATTCCGGACTCGTCGGAAGCTTTTTTGCCAGATTCGGTATTAAGATCGCATACACAAGGATCGGTATTACAGTAGCCATGATCTTCGTAGGAATTCCGTTTGTTGTACGAAGCGTACAGCCGGTTCTGGAGAAGATGGACAATTCCTACAGCGAAGCAGCCGGAGTGCTGGGAGCAAAGAAATCAATGATTTTCTGGAAAGTCATTTTTCCGGAACTGAAACCGGCGATTTTTGCAGGAACCGGACTTGCTTTTGGCAGATGCCTTGGTGAATATGGAAGTATCGTATTTATCGCAGGAAATAAGCCGTATTACACAGAAATCACACCGCTGATCATTATGTCAGAACTTCAGGAATTTGATTATTCCAGCGCAACGGCGATCGCACTGGTGATGCTGGCGGTTTCATTTTTCATTCTGTTTCTCAATAATGTGATCCAGCAGAGAAACGCGAGAATCTTAAGGGGAGGAAATGCCTGATGGACAACAATGTAAAGACTTCAGAGAAAATCACAAAATGGCTGCTGATCGGTATCAGCGTCCTGTTTCTGGCAGTAATGCTTCTCCTCCCGCTGATCACTGTGATCACAGAGGCTCTGCGAAGCGGCTGGGAAGTTTACCTTGAGGCGGTAACGGATGAGTACACAATTAAAGCACTTCTCCTTACGGTCAAAGCAACACTGATCGCAGTCATCTTTAATACCATTTTTGGTATCTTCGCAGCCTGGGCACTGACTAAGTTTCAGTTCAAGGGCAAAAAACTGCTGACCACATTGATCGATCTTCCGGTTACGATTTCACCGGTCATCGCAGGTCTGATTTTTCTTCTGATTTTCGGACGTCAGAGTCCTGTTTACTTTTTCCTTATTAAATTCGGAATTAAAGTTGTATTCTCTGTACCGGGAATCATCATTGCAACTGTATTTGTAACATTTCCTTTTATTTCCAGAGAACTGATTCCGGTTCTGGAAACAGAAGGAACAGACGAGGAAGAAGCCGCAGCACTGATGGGAGCGAACGGCTGGACGATCTTCTGGAAGATTACTTTTCCTCATATTAAATGGGCGTTGCTTTATGGAGTTGTGCTCTGTACGGCAAGAGCCATGGGAGAGTTCGGCGCAGTATCCGTCCTTTCCGGACATTTAAGAGGAAAGACCAATACCCTTCCTCTCCATGTCGAGATTTTATTTAACGAGTTTCAGTATGTTCCGGCGTTTGCCGTATCTTCATTGCTGGTGATCATGGCAGTTATCATTCTGGTGGTCAGAAGCGTGATCGAATACAAAGGAAAGAAGGAAGCCTGATATGTATGTAGAGTTAAAAAATATAAATAAGACCTATGGTTCCTACCAGGCATCAAAGAATGTAAATTTCGGAATCGAAAAAGGTAAGCTGATCGGCCTGCTGGGACCGAGTGGAAGTGGAAAAACAACCATTCTTCGAATGATCGCAGGTCTGGAAACTCCGGACAGCGGCGAGATCATTATCGATGGAAAAGTAGTCAACGATGTGCCGGCCAGTGAGCGAGGAATCGGATTTGTATTTCAGAATTATGCGCTGTTCCGTTATATGACTGTTTATGATAACGTAGCATTTGGTCTGAAAGTTCAGAAAGTAGATAAAAAAACGATAGACACCCGGGTCAGAGAACTGGTAAAGCTGGTAGGTCTGGAAGGACTGGAGAAAAGGTATCCGAGTCAGCTGTCTGGTGGACAGAGACAGAGGGTAGCATTTGCCAGAGCCCTTGCACCGAATCCACAGGTGCTGCTTCTGGATGAGCCGTTTGCAGCGATTGATGCAAAGATTCGTCAGGAACTGAGAAGCTGGTTGAAAGAAATGATCGAGAAGCTGGGAATTACCAGTATTTTTGTTACACATGATCAGGATGAAGCAATCGAGGTAGCGGATGAGATCATCATTACCAACGCAGGACGGATTGAGCAGAAAGGCACTCCGGTAGAAGTTTACCGAAACCCGGAGACAGCTTTTACCGCATCTTTCTTCGGACAGCCATCTATACTGAAAAATGCAGATGATTTCCACACATTTACTCAGGCGGAGGGTGCAGACAAGATTATTGTCCGTCCGGAATTCGTAAAAGTTTCCAGACTGGATGAAGTAGAAAAGTTCAGATCTTCCGTATCTCAGGGAGTGGTTGAACGAGTTTCCTTCCGGGGAGATAATCTGGAACTTCAGATCAGAGTGAACAATTCGGTGGTAACAGCAAGAAGAAGCCTTGAGAAAGCAGATGTCAGGGAAGGGGAAATCGTTAATGTGTTCCTGTACAGGATTTTTGCACTGAGAGGCGATACGGTACAGCTGATTGAGAATGAAGCTGTAAGAGATGATTCGGTAATTATCTAACACACTTCTGGAGGAAAGGGTATGAGAACAGAGAGAATCAAGACCGACGTACTAATCATCGGCGGCGGAACAGCGGGATGTTTTGCAGCATACGTTATCGGTCAGAAAAGCAACAGGAAAGTTCTGATCGCAGAGAAAGCAAATATTAAACGAAGCGGATGCCTGGCAGCAGGTGTCAACGCCTTAAACGCATATATCACAGAAGGCAGAGTTCCACAGGATTACGTGGATTATGCCAAAAAGGATGCCCATGGAATCGTCAGAGAAGATCTTCTTCTGAGCATGTCGGAGAGACTGAATCACGTGACAAAAGTGATGGAAGATCTGGGTCTGGTCATCCTGAAAGATGAAAATGGCAAATACGTTGCCAGAGGAAATCGAAACATCAAGATCAACGGCGAGAACATGAAGCCAATCCTGGCAAAAGCGGCAGCTGAGCAGGAAAATGTCACAGTTTTAAACCACGTAAACATTACAGACTACAAAACAGAAAACGGAAAGATCACAGGTGCGGTGGGATTTGGCGTAAATGAAGATATTTTCTATGATATCGACGCAGAAGCAGTCCTTTGTGCGACAGGCGGTGCGGCAGGACTTTACAGACCGAACAATCCGGGATTTTCCAGACATAAGATGTGGTATCCGCCATTTAACACAGGTGCAGGATATGCGATGGGATTACTTTCCGGCGCAGAGATGACAACTTTCGAGATGCGTTTCATCGCATTGAGATGTAAAGATACGATCGCTCCGACAGGAACTATCGCGCAGGGCGTAGGAGCCAGACAGGTTAATGCACATGGCGATATTTATGAGACAAAATACGGCCTGACAACTTCTCAGCGTGTTTATGGTACGGTCATGGAGAACAGGGAAGGAAATGGTCCTTGCTATCTCAGAACAGAAGGCATTTCCAAAGAACAGGAACAGGATCTCTATAAAGCATACCTGAATATGGCACCATCTCAGACCTTGAAATGGATGGAAGCCGGCAAGGGTCCTTCGGAAGAAAACGTAGAGATCGAAGGTACAGAGCCATATATCGTAGGCGGACATACAGCCAGCGGTTACTGGGTAGACAATAACAGAGCCACAACAATCGAGGGATTATATGCAGCCGGAGATGTTGCAGGCGGATGCCCGCAGAAATATGTAACCGGTGCACTGGCAGAGGGTGAGATCGCCGCGGAAGCGATTCTGGAATATCTGGGTAATAAAGATGCCGAAACCAGAGGCAAAGGGGCAACTGAAAAACAGCGAGATGCATCTGGGCAGGCAGAAGAGAAAACCGTAACAAAAATAACCAAAGATATAGAAATAGCAGAAGATCAGAAGCTTTCTGAAATAGCAGAAGCAAAGAAAGCAGAGTATGAATCTCACTTAAATTCGCCCCGTTCCCTGATGAATGCAGAACAGCTTGAAGAAGCAATGCAGAAGATCATGGATCAGTATGCAGGCGGAATCGGAACCGATTACAGATACAGTGAGACAAGCCTTGCGAAAGCAGATGAAAAGATCGCAGCACTGCTTCCTGTTGTAGATACACTGGCAGCGACAGATACTTATGAGCTGATGCAGATCTATGAACTTCGTGAGCGACTGATCGTATGCCGCGCAGTTATCGCACATCTGGCAGCAAGAAAGGAAACCAGATGGCACAGCTTCGGAGAGAATACAGATTATCCGGATCAGAGTGAAGACTGGATAAAATATGTAAACTCCCGTATGGAAAATGGTGAGATCAAAATTTTATATAGAGATCTGGTAACAAAAGAGAACGCTGATAAGCAGGAAACAGCAAATACAGCAGAGAAAGGAGCAGGTGAAAGATGAGCATTCGGATTCAGAAAAGCAAATGCGTAGGATGTGGCAAATGCATCGAAGCCTGTCCCGGAAATCTGATTAAAAAGGACAAAGAAGGAAAAGCCTTTATCCGTCAGGTAAGAGACTGCTGGGGATGTACTTCCTGTATCAAAGAATGCAGCCGCGACGCCATCCGCTTCTTCCTTGGAGCTGATGTGGGCGGCAGAGGCGCAAGCATGATCGTGTCAGAAAAGCCGGACATTTCCACATGGACAGTGGAGAAGCCGGACGGTACAAAGATTACGATTCAGGTTAATAAGAAGGATGCCAATAAATATTGACAGGAATTAACTTTGAAAGAAAATTTTCCAAGAATATGGCAGAAAAATATCTGCCAGATTTTTCAAAATATATTTAATAAACAGAGGAGGATAATGCAATGAGTAACTTATCTCATCTTGATGAGCTTGAGGCAGAAGCAATTTATATTATGCGAGAAGTAGCAGCCGAGTGTGAAAAGCCGGTTATGCTTTATTCTATAGGAAAGGACAGCTCCGTTATGCTCCATCTGGCGCTGAAAGCATTTTACCCGGAGAAACCACCTTTCCCGTTCCTGCACATTGATACAACATGGAAATTCCGCGAAATGATCGAATTTCGTGACAGAGTCGCAAAAGAAAACGGAATCGATATGCTGGTATACACCAATGAAGAAGGTGTGAAAGCAGGAATCAACCCGTTCGATCATGGTTCTGCATACACAGATGTCATGAAAACACAGGCATTAAAACAGGCCCTGACAAAATATGGTTTCACAGCAGCATTTGGCGGTGGCCGTCGTGATGAAGAAAAATCCAGAGCGAAAGAAAGAATTTTCTCTTTCCGTAATTCTGCTCAGGCATGGGATCCGAAGAACCAGAGACCGGAAATGTGGAAACTCTACAACACCAAGATCCAGAAAGGTGAAAGCATGCGAGTATTCCCGATTTCCAACTGGACAGAGAAGGATATCTGGCAGTATATTCAGCGTGAAAATATCGAAATCGTACCATTATATTTTGCAAAAGAAAGACCGGTCATCTACAGAGATGGAAACATTATCATGGTAGATGATGACAGATTAAAACTTCGCCCGGGTGAAAAGATCGAGCACAAAAAAGTCAGATTCCGTACTCTTGGGTGTTATCCGCTGACAGGTGGTATCGAATCTGAGGCAGATACACTGGACGAGATTATTGATGAGACATTAAGTGCTGTTTCCTCTGAACGTACCAGCCGTGTGATCGACCACGAGGCAGCAGGCAGCATGGAGAGAAGAAAGAGAGAGGGGTATTTCTAGGATGAAAGGATTATTGAAATTTATTACATGCGGAAGTGTGGATGATGGAAAATCCACTCTGATCGGACATATTCTTTATGATGCAAAGCTTCTCTATGCAGACCAGGAAAAAGCTCTGGAGCTGGATTCCAAGGTAGGAAGCAGAGGCGGCGCCATTGACTATTCACTTCTTCTGGATGGCCTGATGGCAGAACGTGAGCAGGGTATCACAATCGACGTTGCATACAGATATTTTACAACAGATAACAGAAGCTTCATCGTTGCGGACACACCGGGACATGAAGAATATACCAGAAACATGGCAGTTGGTGCTTCTTTTGCAGATCTGGCAGTTATCCTTGTGGATGCTTCCCAGGGAGTTCTGGTTCAGACAAGACGCCATGCAAGAATCTGCGCACTGATGGGAATCCGTTACTTTGTATTCGCAGTAAACAAAATGGATCTTATCGGTTATGATGAGAAGCGTTTCCGCGAGATCGAGAATCAGATCGCAGCACTGGTAGAGGAACTAAAACTTGCCAATGTAACCATTATTCCGGTATCTGCCACAGAAGGTGACAATGTCACAACAAAATCTGACAATATGCCATGGTATAAAGGAGAAGCACTCCTTACACATCTGGAAACTGTAGACATCAAAGAAGACACAGAAAAAGGTTTCTACATGCCGGTACAGAGAGTCTGCCGGCCAAACCATGAATTCCGTGGATTCCAGGGACAGATCGAGAATGGCTCTATTAAAGTCGGTGACCTTGTAACTACACTTCCGAGCAAGGAAGAAGCTCATGTAAAGAGTATTCTGGTTGGAAACAAAGAAGCTGAAGAAGCAGTACAGGGACAGCCTGTCACC
Organism: Blautia sp. CGZ-1-C1; assembly: GCF_056504575.1. NCBI lineage: Bacteria > Bacillati > Bacillota > Clostridia > Lachnospirales > Lachnospiraceae > Blautia > Blautia sp. CGZ-1-C1. Next base: position 57,611 of record NZ_JBWLUT010000116.1, on the reverse strand, counting down.
ATCCAGCTTGACAGAGAAGTGGACGTTTCCCGAGGATGCGTGCTCACAATCGATTCCGGTGCAGTCCTGACAGACTCTGTGGAAGCAGATATCCTCTGGATGGACGACAATGCCCTGACAGACGGCAAGAATTTCTTTGTAAAGATTGGCACAAAGATGATTCCAGGTCTGGTTACAAAGATTAATTATTCCGTAGACGTAAACACAGGCGAAAAGAAAAACGCCTATACTTTAAATAAAAATGAGATTGCCTCCTGTACTCTGGAGTTCTCAGAGAAGATCGTGGTAGACGAATTTGACAAGCACAGAACACTTGGAGAGCTGATTCTGATCGACCGTGTCACAAACATGACATCTGCCTGCGGTGTTGTGAGAAAAACTCTCGTTTCCCAGGATAAATCCCAGATTGGTAAAGTAGACGAGCAGGTTCGTGCCGGACTTAAGGGTCAGACCCCGGTTGTCGTAGAATTCCCAATCGGCAAAGAAGGAATCACACTTGAATTTGCAGAGCAGGTAGAAAAAGGGCTGACTGTACTTGGAAGACATACCTATCTGTATCACCCGGCAGCAAGTGAAAACTATGCAGAAACTGTTCGTCACCTCAAAGCAGCCGGACTGATCGTACTTCTTGTCCTTGATGAAAACACAGCAAAAGACGAGACACTTAAAGGACTGGATGGATTCTATACAAACTGGCAGCTGGATGGACTTACTGTGAAAGACGCAGTAGACTTCGTAAAGAAGAAATCTGTATTTGCAGTACAGAATGCACAGGATGGAAACTATATCTGATCGAATCAGAAAAATGTAAAGACAGCGTATGGAAAACGGTCTGTGTAAGTATGTGAGTAAACTATTGCAGAATAAATTCCGAAAAATAATATAAACCGTCACAGATAACGAACATTTCTGTTACTGTTCACACGTCACTATCCCGCGAGGTGTTTTGGCATGAAAATGCCAAAATCCCGAGACATACCGCGCGAATTTATGCGAATAGCATAAATTCTGTGCATCGCGAAGCGTGTTACTGAGAACGGAGTGAACAGTAACACATTTCTGTGGCGGTTTTTTGCACCCAAATTGATTCCTTGACAAGTTTTGGTATTGCGGATTATACTCATCTCTGATTTATATTAGTGTAGACAGGATATATACGTTATGAATGAGAAAACAAATTCAAACAACAAAAAACGAGAGGTGATTCTGGGAACATTTCTGACGATCATTGGCGGCATTTTGTGGGGAATCTCCGGTGTCTGTGGTCAGTTCCTGTTTCAGAACAAAGAGGTAACGGCCTCCTGGCTGGTGCCGATACGTCTGGTAACAGCAGGAGTTCTGCTTCTGTGCTACTATTTCATCAGAATTAAGGGAAAAACCTTCGATATCTGGAGAAGTAGAGAGAAACAGGGGGGATATTATCATTTACGGGCTGGCGGGAATGATGTTGTGTCAGTACAGCTATTTTCAGACAATCGAGTGGTCCAATGCCGGAACTGCAACAGTCATTCAGTATCTCGGACCTGCGCTGATCGTTGTGTGGGTATGTCTGCGTACAAAACGTCTTCCTGAGAAAAAAGAAGTGCTGGGCGTAACCCTTGCGGTGACAGGAATTTTTCTGATCGCAACACATGGAAATCCTACTTCACTGGCACTATCACAGAAAGCACTGATTATGGGACTAATTTCGGCAGTTTCAGTAGTCATATATACGATAAAACCAGCCAGATTGCAGGCGCAGTTTGATACACCACTTGTACTGGCATGGGGGATGCTGATTGGCGGCGTGGTGCTTATGGCAGTATTTCGTCCGTGGAACTATCAGGTGATTTTTGACGGAGAAACATTTGTGGCACTGGCTTTTATTATTATTTTTGGAACGATGGCCGGATTTTCCATGTACCTGACAGGTGTGAAGATGATAGGCTCCGTAAAAGCCAGTCTTTTCTCCTGTGTGGAACCGGTAGCTTCGATGGTGCTGACCGCGGTCTGGATGAAAGTAAGCTTTACGACACCAGATCTGATTGGAACTTTGCTTGTAATTGCGACGATCATTATTCTGGCGGTTCCGGCAAAGAAGAATAAGAATTGAGTAGCTGCTGTTCGTGCGTTATTATGCCGCTGAGAACGGAGTGAACCGTAATACAATATCTATTTTCGGAATGCCCCAAGTTGTATTCAGATTACATGGGATATTGCAGAGTATGGTATAATAATCTCTATGTAATGGGGTATACATGGGGATGCAAACTATAGCTATTTGCAGTTATTTGTATTTATCTTTCGTATCTTAGAGATATTAAGCAGATAATTGTGTATATGCTGTAATAGTTGTAGTAATTTTTACAGTAAAAATAATCAGTATGAAAATATACTGATCATCCAAACGGGAGGTATTTCGATGCGATTAGAAAAAGTGCAGGAAGCATTAAAAACAAAAAATATTCATTATGAATACACAGAAGAAAATGGATGTGGAAGCCTTGACTTTATGTTCCGTGGTCTGAGATTCCATGTGTGGGAATACGAAGACCGTGTCTGGGGAGCAGAGACAAACGTATTCGAAGCAGGCAGAAGCCAGGATATTGAGGGTGATTATGAAGAAATTATCTCTAAAGAAATCCTCTCATGGCCAGATATGATGCCGGGGATGTAATTACGATATATAGATGCCAGATATATCCATTAGGTAATTATGTGAGAATTCATTCTGAGGGGAGTGAGTACGACAGAAAAAACATAAAATCAAATCAATAATATTAGCAGCAGGCATTGCAGTAATCTGTATGTTCTCAAACGTTTATGCGTCAGAAGTTGCAGGCCCACCAAGACCGGCTGCGATGAAGCCAACATCAACACCTACACCAACGGCAACGCCAAAAGCAACAGCAACACCGAAGCCGACGTCAACACCAGTGCCGACAGCGACACCAGAAGCTGATGAACAGAATCCGGCAGATCAGGGAACGCTGAGCAAACCAAATCATCCCGATACAGTCTCAGCAGACAAGCTTGTTTTCATCGGAGATTCCAGAACAGAAGGACTCAGAGATGCAGTGAACGATGACAGCGTCTGGTCCTGTCTTTCTTCCATGGGTTATGACTGGATGGTATCAACAGGCGTGCCGCAGGTAGAAGATCAGATAGAAGATAACACTGCGGTCATTATTCTGATGGGAGTCAACGACCTCTATCATGTCAATGATTATCTCAGCTATATCAATTCCAAAGCAGCTGAATGGGCTAATCGTGGAGCACAGACATATTTTGTCTCCGTAGGACCAGTGCAGAATGATCCGTATTGTAGCAATACGGAGATTGAGAGCTTCAATGCAGCAATGCAGGCGAATTTAAGTGGTGTTACTTATATAGATGTGTATTCTCATCTGGTATCAGAAGGATTTTCAACCGTAGATGGAACACACTATCCTGACAGCGTATCCATAGATATTTATAACTTTATTCTCGATCATCTGGAAGAACAGAGAAGTGGAATATGGGGATAGTGTACGAATCATCTGATATCTGGCAGCCAGTACGTTATCATATTGATTTCAAAATAACTATATCATTTGCGTGTCTGTGAATTTGATTGTGCAGATAAAAAACTTAACATAGTTGTGGAAAAATTGAGAAAAATAGTGAAAATAAGAGAGCTGCCGTATAACTTTTGGTATAGCAGCTCTCTTATTTCATTTGTGAAGAGTGTCAGTCAGTTTCCGTAACTGTAATTTCTTTCTGGAAGTCTTTCGTATAATGTATCGCATAATCTGAGGTAACAAAAAATGCCTGCACATCATCCAGAGATTCAGCCAGTTTCAATCCATCTTCAAGCCCAAGCGCGAAGCAAGTCGTACTTAGTGCATCTCCATCTACAGACTGATCAGAGATAATCGTAACTGCGATTAGTCCATTGTCATAAGAATATCCTGTCTTGGGATTCAGCAGGTGATGGTATAAAGTTCCGTCCTGTTCAAAACATCTCTCATAAACCCCGGAAGAAACAACAGATTTATCTTTAATATCCATAACAGCGATCGTTTCACTTCGATCCGCAAATGGCTTCTGAATTCCAATCTTAAATGAAGAATCATCCGGTTTTCCACCGATACAGAGAACATTTCCACCAAGATTAATAATTGCGCTTTTCACATCCTGAGAAATCAAGTACTCTTTTAATCGGTCCGCAATATATCCTTTGGCAATAGCACCTAACTCTATGGCAGTGTCGTCAGTTTTTAATGTAATCTCATTATTGTCTTTTCCACCAACAGAGACATTATGATAATCACATTTTGACAGAGCAGTCTGAATCAGACTGTCTTCCGGTACCTGTGGATCTTCAGCGGTAAAATCCCACAAAGAAGTCAGTGGCTCAATCGCAATATCGAAAGCACCATCTGACAAATCAGAATAATAAAGTCCCTTCTGAATCAGTTCAGCCAGAGAATCTGATACCTGATAGGTATTATCTGTTCCATCTACAGGTGTGAGTTGTCTGTGATTTAGTTTATATAATTCGCTGTCACTTGCGGTGCGGCTGAATATTTTCTCATATTTGTCACATAAATTCATACATTCGGTAAGGAGATTTTTGTTCTGAGAATCGTAAATAGTAATTGTAACTGCGGTATTTAGTTTAATCGCGGTAGTAGAAATTGGCTCCTGAGATTCAGAATCAGCGGTCTGAGTGGTGTTTACTTTTGATGAACACCCGGACAAAACCGCAGAAGACAGAATAAGAGTTCCTGCGAGTATTGAAAAAGTACAGTGCTTTATTATTTTTTTTATAGATATATGATATAATGTCATAAATGTAACCTCTTTAATAAGCATGTTTAGAGCGTGTTTGAAAAATTATTTCCGCAATCTGTACGCTCCACTTACAGAACCTGCAACTGGCAGTTCCTTACGGATGCATAGCGACTTTATAGCATATTTTGTAGAAAGTCTTTTTCAAACACATTTATAATGAATGGTGTAATGTACGGATATCACAGATTCAGATAATATTGTTGATAATAATTTATCATCATAGAAACTATATTTTAGTATATCAGAAAAGACATACTCTGCACAGGCAGAAAACAATCTTTTCGGAAAGGAGATTCCAGATGGGAATTTATCTAAATCCGGGTAATAAGGGATTTCGGGAGAGTATACAGTCTGCTATTTATGTGGACAAGACGGAACTGATAGATAAACTAAACGCTGTTCTGGATACCAGACAGAAATATGTATGTATCAGCAGACCGAGAAGATTCGGAAAATCCATGGCGGCAGATATGCTTGCAGCGTACTATGATCGTGAAACAGATTCAAGAAAACTCTTTGAAAAATATAAAATAGCGAAGAGCAGTTCTTATAAGAATCACCTGAATCAATATGATGTGATAAAGGTAAATATGCAAGAGTTTTTAAGTGCATCATCAGATGTGAATGCTATGCTTCTGATGTTGCAGAAAAGACTTGTGCAGGAACTGAAAAATAAATATCCTGAGTTTGTCAGCAGCAATTATCTTGTATTTGATATGCAGGATATTTATGCACATACGCAGCATCCTTTTGTAATTCTGATTGACGAGTGGGATTGTCTTTTCCGAGAATATGAGAATGATCATGAGGCGCAAAAACAATATCTGGATTTTCTGAGAGCATGGCTGAAGGATAAAGAATATGTAGCATTGGCATATATGACAGGAATTTTACCTGTAAAGAAGTATGGCACTCATTCTGCGCTGAATATGTTCACAGAATACTCTATGACAAATCCAAGAGAAATGGCAGAGTACTTTGGGTTTACAGAGGGAGAAGTGAAGGAATTATGCGAAGAATATGGGAGAAGCTTCGAGGAGATGAGTGCATGGTATGATGGATATGAGCTGACTGCAGTAGAAAACGGAAGATTGAAAACATATCCTATGTACAATCCTAAATCGGTAGTAGATGCTATGATAAGTGGAATGTTTGATAATTACTGGAATCAGACAGAGACTTATGATGCGCTGAAAATTTATATACGTATGAACTATGACGGTCTGAAAGATGATGTGATACGGATGTTGGCGGGAGACAGAGTGTTGGTTAATACGGGAACTTTTTCTAATGATATGACTACATTTCAGGGAAAGGATGATGTGCTGACACTTCTTATACATTTGGGATATTTAAGCTATCACTGGCAGGAAAAAACAGTATCCATTCCAAATAAAGAAGTTGCCCAGGAGTATGTAAATGCGATTGGAACTATGGGGTGGAAGGAAGTAATGGACTCCATAGAAAAATCAAGAAAACTTCTGGAAGCAATGTGGAACATGGACGGAGATACAGTAGCTCAGGGAATTGACAGAGCGCATCAGGAAATCTCAATTCTCAAATATAATGATGAAAATACTCTTAGTTGTACGATTAATCTGGCGTTTTACTTTGCGAGAGAATACTATACGATTATTCGTGAACTGCCTGCCGGGAAAGGATTTGCGGATATTTGCCTGATACCACGAAAGATATATGCAGATAAACCTGCGGCAGTTATTGAACTGAAATGGAATAAAAGTGTGGAAGGAGCAATCTCTCAGATAAAAGAGAAGAGATATGTGGATGCGTTGAAGGATTATCAGGGAAATCTTTTGCTTGTGGCAGTAAATTATGATAAAAATACGAAAAGGCATAGCTGCGAGATTGAGAAGTTAGAAATTAGTAAAAGTAAAGAATGATAGGAGGAACCAGACGATGTCCGATGCAGTAAACTGCGAATATTGTGTAAACTACAGTTATGACGACGATTACGAATGTTATACCTGCGAAGTAAATCTCGATGAAGACGAGATGGTGAAATTTATCACCGGAAGCTTCCATCAGTGTCCATATTTCAAGATGGGCGATGAATATCGTATTGTTCGTAAGCAGATGTAAAATATTATTACTGTTCACACGCCACTATCCCGCGAGGTGTTTTGGCATGAAAATGCCAAAATCCCGAGACATATCGCGCGAGTTTATGCGATTAGCATAAATTCTGTGCATCGCGAAGCGTGTTACTGAGAACGGAGTGAACAGTAACAAAATATTCCTTTTATAAAATGCCATCAGGCATTATAATAGGGGAAAACAGTTACAATGTATAACTAAGAGAGGAAAAAGATAATGGAAAATGTTTATATCATGGATCACCCATTGATCCAGCACAAGATCTCCATGCTGAGAAATAAAAACACAGGAACAAATGAATTCCGTAAACTGGTAGAGGAAATTGGAATCCTCATGGGTTACGAAGCTTTAAGAGATCTTCCTGTAGAAGACGTAGAAGTGGAAACTCCGATCGAAACCTGTATGACACCAATGATCGCCGGAAAGAAACTGGCAATTGTACCGGTCCTGCGTGCAGGTCTTGGAATGGTCAACAGCATCCTGACTCTCGTTCCGTCTGCAAAAGTCGGTCATGTAGGACTTTACCGCGACCCTGTAACACATGAGCCGCACGAATATTACTGTAAACTTCCGGAATCCATTGATGAACGAATTGCAGTTATCGTAGATCCAATGCTTGCAACCGGCGGTTCTGCAGAAGCTGCTATTGATTTTGTCAAAAAACAGGGTGGCAAAAACATCAAATTCATGTGCATCATCGCAGCACCAGAAGGACTCAAACGTCTCCACGAAGTACATCCGGATGTGCAGATTTACTGCGGACATCTTGATCGTGAATTAAATGACCATGCTTATATTTGCCCGGGACTCGGCGATGCCGGAGACAGAATTTTCGGAACAAAATAAAAAATATTAAAAATCACTCTTGACAACATAAAGTCAATGTGCTATTATACATCAGAACGCTGCCGAAGACAGTAGGTGCCGTAAGGCATAAGTTGTAAACGCCTACCGAGGACTAAGTATTCTTTATGTTTATGGAAGATTACGCAAGCCTTACTGTCATGCAGTAAGGCTTTTTCTTTACTCATTTGCAGCGGTATACGAAATCTATAAGGAGGTGTACCATTTCATGGCAAAAGTAGAACTTAAACAACCGGTCGTAGAAGAAATTATCAACAACGTGAAAGATGCAGAATCTGTAGTACTCGTTAACTACAGCGGTCTTACAGTTGAACAGGATACTGCTTTACGTAAGGAATTAAGAGAAGCTGGTGTTGTATATAAAGTATACAAAAACACAATGATGCATCGTGCATTCGAAGGTACTCAGTGCGAAGAACTTATCCAGCACTTACATGGAACAAACGCTCTGGCAATCTCTGCTACAGACGCAACTGCTCCTGCAAGAATCCTTGATAAATTCGCAAAGAAGAACCCGGCTTTAGAGTTAATCGCAGGTGTCGTTGAAGGAAACTACAACGATCAGGCAGGTATTCAGGCACTGGCTGGAATCCCGTCCAGAGAAGAACTTCTTGGCAAACTGCTTGGAAGCATCCAGTCTCCGATTACAAACTTCGCTCGTGTGCTTAATCAGATCGCTGAGAAAAACGGCTCTGAAGCAGCAGCTGAATAATTTTCATTAATGCCCAAGGGCACAAAAAGAACGAATCTAAAATAATATTATATGGAGGGAATTTAAAATGGCAAAATTAACAACAGAAGAATTTATTGCAGCAATCAAAGAATTATCTGTATTAGAATTAAACGACTTAGTAAAAGCTTGTGAAGAAGAATTTGGTGTATCCGCAGCAGCAGGTGTTGTAGTAGCAGCAGCTGGAGCAGCTGGAGAAGCAGCTGAAGAAAAAGATGAGTTCGACGTAGAACTTGCAGAAGTTGGACCAAACAAAGTTAAAGTTATCAAAGTTGTTCGTGAAGTAACTGGCTTAGGTCTTAAAGAAGCTAAAGAAATGGTTGACGGTGCTCCGAAGGTTGTTAAAGAAGGCGCATCCAAAGCTGAAGCTGAAGACATCAAGACAAAACTTGAAGCTGAAGGTGCTAAGGTTAACCTTAAATAATTATCTTCCTATTATATATAGAAGATTTACAAGCAGGAATACCAGTGGTGTTCCTGCTTTTTTTACAGAGCCGGAGGGTTACAGACTATGATGAACAGGACAGCAGCAGGGATATTTGGCATTATTATGGCGGCGCAGCTTTGTCTGACCCCATACGCAGGTGTAAATGTACAGGCTGCCCAGCAAGAGGAAGAGCAGTTATTTGAAGACGCATCTGAAAGTGATGGATCTTTTGAAGATGTTTCCGACGCGGATGTGCAATCAGCAGAGAATCCTGCGAATGAATTTACAGAAAATGAATCTGAAGTGGATGGCTTTGATGACGGAAATACGGAGAGCTTTTCCGCGGGAGATGACGATCAGACTCAGAAAGAGATGCAGGAGCTTGTGCTGAATGCGCAGGATGGAGAAGATATCACTGTAAAATTAAATACATTGCTGGCTCAGGCAAGAGACCGTGCAACCGATGAAAAACCATGCAAAGTGATTATTCCGCCGGGGAACTACATGCTTACAGGAACCCTTCATATGTACAGCAACATTTATCTGTACGCAGAAGGCGCCACGATAACGAAAACTTCACCGAGAAAAGAGATTTTACTTCGTCTGGGAGACAGTCAGACATCAGAAGGCGGGTATGATGGATATCGCAATATAACAATCGATGGCGGCATCTGGGATGCAAACTATGAATCGGTGGAAAATAAAGAAGAATCTGGTGGTTTTGTAGGTTTCAGAATAGGACATGCTACAAATGTCACAATAAAGAATGCTACATTTCTTAACAATCTCAAATCCCATTTTCTGGAGCTTGCGGGCGTAAAGGATGCAGAAATCACAGGATGTGCATTCAGAGGCTACTGGAAAGATTATGAAGGCGGCGGTCAGGAATGTATTCAGCTGGATGCCTGTATGCCGAAGATTTTTCCAGGATATCTTCCATATGATGGAAGTGTCTGTGAGAATATCGTGATAAAGGATAACACTTTTGAGGATGTATTTGCAGGAATCGGCAGTCACAGTATGGTGTTTGACAGACCATATAAGAACATTACGATCTGTGACAATCAGTTTGCTAATCTGAGAAAGAGAGCAATCTGGTGTCTGAATTATCAGGATACGGTGATAACCGGAAACGTCATGAGTAATGTTGGTGGCGGAATCTATGTGCGTTCCGTTTATACCAGAAATTCGCACACTCTGGAAGGTCAGGAACTTTCAGCGGCCGGAAACCAGTATGCGGAGAATATTCTGATCGAGAATAACCAGATCGCAATTGCGGATCCGGCACTGATAGATAATAAGCAGTGGGATGGATATGGTATCTGGATCACCGGGGAAATATCTCAGGGGTCAGCCGGAGAGAATAAACCGTCTGAAGATGATGATCCGGAAAATACTGCAAGCCCGGCGGCAAACGGTGTTCCGGCAGGGCGATATATTGTCCGGGGCGTTACTGCCAAAAACAATATGATCAGTGGATATGGGGACGGAATTAAGCTTACCTGGGCTGAGGATTGTATATGCCGGGGAAACACAATAAGGCTTTCACAAAACCAGATGTACAGCAATACGGGAATCAGCGTTGCGAAAGGCAGCAATATCCGGATTTTATATAATGATATGTCTGGTGGAAACGATTATGGAATCTATATAAATGGAACGGAGGCAGCAAAGAAAATCTGCCTGGTTTACAGAAATACCATATCCGGATTTTCAAAAGATGGAATCTGTGCGCTGCGATTTGCAGCAGGAGGCCGGATTGAGAGAAACAGGGTAAGTTCAAATCTTAGAAACGGTATTCTTATTAAATATACAGAAAATAGTATTGTTAATGGAAACTATACTTATAAAAATGAAGGAAAAGGAATACTTTTACAGGGATGTCCGTCAGCGGATATAACGGATAATTTTTCTTCTAGAAATGGCAGCAATGGGATCGAAATCAATGCAGAAAGCGATAATTCCAGAATTCAGGGGAATATATGTGGATCAAATAGCAAATCAGGTTTGTGCATTACAGATTCAAAAGGGATTTCTGTGGATGGAAACACATTTGACAGCAATAAGGACTATGCGGCCGAATTCATCAACTCCCGCATTAACAGCAATAAGGATAATGAATTCAATGAAAATGGTCATTCCGACAATATCCGCACAAAGAACAGCAAAATTTCTGAGGAATAGTTATTATGTACACTGTGAACAATAATAACAAAGACGTTATTGATAAAGAATCGCAGATTTTTATATAGAGAAAAAACAGTAATCCAATTTTTAAAAAAGTATAAAAAAATCAAAAAAAGTGATTGACAGGCGCAACTTGCTGTGCTATAGTGAAGAATGCTATATTATGGCAAGATGTGCCTTTATGTCTTTTGGCAAAAAGGGTCAAGTTATAATAAATTTAAAGAAAAAACAGGGGTGAAACGTCAATGGAAAAAAACAGAATTCGTTCTGTAAAAACTGGAAAAAGCATGCGTATGAGCTACCAGAGACAAGAAGAAGTCCTGGAAATGCCAAACCTGATCGAAGTCCAGAGAGATTCTTATAAATGGTTTCTTGATGAAGGACTGAAGGAAGTCTTTGATGATATTTCTCCGATCGCGGATTACGCCGGAAAGCTCAGCCTGGAATTCATCGACTTTACATTTGACGAGAAAGATGCAAAATATAATATCGAACAGTGTAAAGAACGTGATGCAACTTACGCCGCACCTTTGAAGGTTCGAGTGAGACTGATTAACAAAGAAACAGAGGAAATCAACGAACACGAGATTTTCATGGGAGATTTACCTATCATGACAGTTACAGGTACCTTTGTCATCAATGGTGCAGAGCGTGTAATTGTCAGCCAGTTAGTACGTTCCCCTGGAATCTATTACGCAATCGCGCATGATAAACTTGGTAAGAGACTGTTCTCCAGTACTGTAATCCCGAACAGAGGTGCATGGCTGGAATATGAGACAGACTCTAATGATGTTTTCTACGTACGTGTTGATAGAACAAGAAAGGTTCCGATTACTGTTCTGATCCGTGCACTTGGCGTAGGAAGCAATGCAGAGATCATTGATCTTTTCGGCGAAGAGCCAAAGATCCTTGCAAGTTTTACAAAAGATACATCCACTAACTATCAGGAAGGTCTTCTTGAATTATACAAGAAAATCCGCCCGGGTGAGCCGCTTGCTGTTGACAGCGCAGAGAGCCTTATCAACGCAATGTTCTTTGATCCGAGAAGATATGACCTTGCGAAGGTTGGACGTTATAAATTCAACAAGAAACTCCACTTCAACAAGAGAATCGTTGGTCATAAACTGGCTGAGGATGTTGTTGATGCTTCTACAGGCGAGATCCTGGCAGAAGAGGGAGCTGTTGTAACAAAAGAAATGGCAAATACCATCCAGAACAGCGCCGTTCCATATGTATGGATCCTTGGCGAGGAAGAACGCAGAATCAAGGTTCTTTCCAACTTAATGGTGGATATCCGCCACTACCTTCCGGAGATCGAAGATCCGAAGAGCATCGGTGTTACAGAATCAGTATACTACCCTGTTCTCGAGAATATTCTGGAAGAAAATGACACATTAGAAGACAGAATCGCAGCGATCCACAGAGATATCCACGATCTGATTCCGAAGCATATCACAAAAGAAGACATCTTTGCTTCTATCAACTACAATATGCATCTGGAATATGGCCTTGGCAATGCCGATGATATCGACCACCTTGGAAACCGTCGTATCCGTGCGGTAGGTGAGCTGCTTCAGAACCAGTACAGAATCGGTCTTTCCAGACTGGAACGTGTGGTTCGTGAGAGAATGACAACACAGGATACGGACAATATTTCTCCGCAGTCCTTAATCAATATCAAACCTGTAACTGCAGCAGTGAAAGAGTTCTTCGGTTCTTCCCAGCTGTCACAGTTCATGGATCAGAACAATCCTCTTGGTGAGCTGACCCATAAGAGACGTCTTTCCGCCCTGGGACCTGGCGGTCTGTCACGAGACAGAGCCGGATTCGAGGTTCGAGATGTCCATTACTCCCATTACGGAAGAATGTGCCCTGTTGAGACCCCTGAAGGTCCTAACATCGGTCTGATCAACTCCCTTGCATCTTATGCAAGAATCAATCAGTACGGATTTATCGAGGCACCTTACCGTAAGATCGACAAAACAGATCCTAAGAATCCTCGTGTAACAGATGAGGTTGTATATATGACCGCTGATGAAGAGGATAATTACCATGTAGCACAGGCCAACGAGCCTCTGGACGAAGAAGGACATTTCGTTCATAAGAATGTATCCGGTCGTTTCCGCGAAGAGACTCAGGAGTATGAGCGTCATATGTTCGATTACATGGACGTATCTCCTCGTATGGTATTCTCCGTTGCTACTGCTCTGATTCCGTTCCTGCAGAACGACGATGCTAACCGTGCGCTGATGGGATCAAACATGCAGCGTCAGGCCGTACCGCTTCTGACAACGGAAGCTCCTGTAGTTGGTACAGGTATGGAAGTGAAGACAGCAGTTGACTCCGGCGTCTGCGTAGTTGCAAAGAAATCCGGTACTGTACTTCGTTCCACATCTACAGATATCAGCATCAAGAACGATGATGGTACAAAAGATGATTATCATCTGACTAAATACTTAAGAAGTAACCAGAGTAACTGCTACAACCAGAAGCCAATCGTATTCCAGGGTGAACACGTAGAGGCCGGACAGGTTATCGCAGATGGTCCTTCCACAGCAAACGGAGAGCTTGCTCTTGGTAAGAACCCGCTGATCGGATTTATGACATGGGAAGGCTACAACTACGAGGATGCTGTACTTCTTAGCGAAAGACTTGTTATGGACGATGTTTATACATCTGTTCATATTGAAGAATATGAGGCAGAAGCCCGTGATACCAAACTCGGACCGGAAGAGATCACACGTGATGTTCCTGGTGTCGGCGATGACGCACTGAAGGATCTTGATGAACGTGGTATCATCCGTATCGGTGCAGAAGTTCGTGCCGGTGATATCCTTGTTGGTAAGGTTACTCCTAAGGGAGAGACAGAGCTTACTGCAGAAGAGAGACTTCTCCGTGCGATCTTCGGTGAGAAAGCACGTGAAGTACGTGATACTTCTCTGAAAGTACCTCATGGTGAATACGGTATTGTCGTAGATGCCAAGGTATTTACAAGAGAGAATGGCGATGAGATGTCCCCTGGTGTAAACCAGTCCGTACGTATCTATATCGCACAGAAGAGAAAGATTTCCGTTGGTGATAAGATGGCCGGACGTCACGGTAACAAGGGTGTTGTTTCCCGTGTACTTCCTGTAGAAGATATGCCATTCCTTCCGAACGGACGTCCTCTTGATATCGTGCTGAACCCTCTGGGTGTGCCTTCCCGAATGAATATCGGACAGGTCCTGGAGATTCACTTAAGCCTTGCTGCGAAAGCACTTGGATTTAATGTTGCCACACCTATTTTCCAGGGTGCCAATGAGCATGATATCCAGGATACACTGGAACTTGCAAATGACTATGTAAACACAGAAGATTTCGAAGAGTTCCGTGAGAAATATAAAGATATTTTAGCACCGGATGTAATGCAGTATCTGGATGAGAATAAAGCCCACAGAGCACTGTGGAAAGGCGTTCCGATCTCCAGAGATGGTAAAGTGCGTCTTCGTGACGGACGTACAGGCGAATATTTCGACAGCCCTGTAACAATCGGTCACATGCACTATCTGAAACTGCATCACCTGGTAGACGATAAGATCCATGCACGTTCTACAGGTCCTTACTCTCTGGTAACACAGCAGCCTCTGGGTGGTAAAGCTCAGTTCGGTGGACAGCGTTTCGGTGAGATGGAGGTTTGGGCACTGGAAGCTTACGGTGCATCTTACACACTGCAGGAGATCCTGACAGTTAAGTCCGATGATGTTGTTGGCCGTGTTAAGACATACGAAGCAATCATCAAAGGTGACAATATTCCTGAGCCGGGTATTCCGGAATCCTTCAAGGTTCTCTTAAAAGAGCTTCAGTCTCTTGGTCTGGACGTGAAGGTACTCAAGGATGACAATACAGAAGTACATCTTCTCGAATCTGTAGACTACGGTGACACAGACCTTCGTTCTGTCATCGAGGGAGATTCAAGAAGACATCACGACAGAGAAGAAGACTACGGCAAACACGGCTATACAAAGCAGGAGTTTGACGGAGAAGAACTCGTTGACGTTGAAGAGGACGAAGATGAGGAAGACGACTTCAATGAACTGGATGAAGTTCTTGAAGACAATGACGAAGAGTAAGAAAGGGGAAAGAATACATGGCAGAAACAACTAACGCCAATGAAACATATCAGCCAATGACTTTCGATGCCATCAAAATCGGACTGGCGTCCCCTGAGAAAATCAGAGAGTGGTCAAGAGGCGAGGTTTTAAAACCTGAGACCATCAACTACCGTACCTTGAAACCGGAGAAAGACGGACTTTTCTGTGAGAGAATCTTTGGACCGAGCAAGGACTGGGAGTGCCACTGTGGAAAGTACAAAAAGATTCGCTATAAAGGCGTTGTCTGCGACAGATGTGGTGTAGAAGTTACCAAATCTTCTGTACGTAGAGAGCGTATGGGACATATCGAGCTGGCTGCTCCGGTATCCCACATCTGGTATTTTAAAGGAATTCCGTCCCGTATGGGTCTGATCCTTGACATTTCTCCGAGAACTCTGGAGAAAGTTCTTTACTTTGCAAACTATATCGTACTGGATCCGGCAGATTCCGGACTCCAGTACAAACAGGTACTTACAGAGAGAGAATATCAGGATGCCCGCGAGGCTTACGGATATAATTTCCGCGTAGGTATGGGTGCAGAATCTATCAAAGAGCTTCTCGAAGCAATCGATCTTGAGAAAGATTCCGCAGAACTTAAGAAAGAATTAAAAGATGCTACCGGACAGAAACGTGCGAGAATCATCAAACGTCTCGAAGTTGTAGAATCTTTCCGTGAGTCAGGAAACCGTCCTGAGTGGATGATCATGACTGTTATCCCTGTAATCCCGCCAGACCTTCGTCCGATGGTTCAGCTGGATGGTGGACGTTTCGCAACATCTGACTTAAATGACCTTTACAGAAGAATCATCAATCGTAACAACCGTCTGAAGAGACTTCTGGAGTTAGGTGCACCGGATATCATTGTTCGTAACGAGAAACGTATGCTTCAGGAAGCAGTTGATGCCCTGATAGACAATGGTCGTCGTGGACGTCCTGTAACAGGTCCTGGAAACAGAGCCCTGAAATCTCTTTCTGATATGCTGAAAGGTAAATCCGGACGTTTCCGTCAGAACCTTCTTGGTAAACGAGTTGACTATTCCGGACGTTCCGTTATCGTCGTAGGACCGGAACTTAAGATTTACCAGTGTGGTCTTCCGAAAGAAATGGCAATTGAGCTGTTCAAACCATTCGTTATGAAAGAGCTTGTTGCAAACGGAACTGCACACAATATTAAGAACGCTAAGAAAATGGTTGAGAAGCTGGAGCCGGCTGTATGGGATGTTCTGGAAGATGTAATCAAAGAACACCCGGTTATGCTGAACCGTGCACCTACACTGCACCGTCTTGGTATCCAGGCATTCGAACCGATCCTTGTAGAAGGTAAAGCAATCAAACTGCATCCGCTGGTTTGTACTGCGTTCAACGCTGACTTCGATGGTGACCAGATGGCCGTACATCTTCCGCTTTCACAGGAAGCACAGGCAGAGTGCCGTTTCCTTCTGTTATCACCGAACAACCTGCTGAAACCTTCTGATGGTGGTCCTGTAGCCGTTCCTTCACAGGATATGGTACTTGGTATCTACTATCTGACACAGGAAAGACCTGGAAACAAGGGTGAAGGCAAATATTTCAAGAGTGTAAACGAAGCAATCCTTGCTTATGAAAATAAAGTAATCACACTGCAGTCCAGAATTCACGTTCGCTGCAGCAAGACAATGCCGGACGGAACTGTTCTGACCGGTACAGTAGAATCTACACTTGGACGTTTCCTGTTCAACGAAATCCTTCCTCAGGATCTTGGTTTCGTAGACAGAAGTATTCCAGGAAATGAACTTCTTCTTGAGGTTGACTTCCTGGTAGCTAAGAAACAGCTGAAACAGATTCTTGAAAAAGTTATCAATACTCACGGTGCTACAAAGACTGCTGAGGTTCTTGATGCAATCAAAGCTACAGGTTATAAATATTCCACACGTGCAGCCATGACTGTTGCCATCGCCGATATGACCGTTCCGCCTCAGAAACCGGAAATGATCAAACAGGCCCAGGATACTGTAGACCTTATCACAAAGAACTACAAACGTGGTCTTATCACTGAAGAAGAGCGTTACAAAGAAGTTGTTGATACATGGAAGAAGACTGACGATGAGCTGACACATGCTCTGTTGTCCGGACTTGATAAATACAACAACATCTTTATGATGGCTGACTCCGGTGCCCGTGGTTCCGATAAACAGATCAAACAGCTTGCAGGTATGCGAGGACTGATGGCCGATACAACCGGTCACACAATCGAGCTGCCTATCAAGTCAAACTTCCGTGAAGGTCTTGACGTACTGGAATACTTCATGTCTGCGCATGGAGCTCGAAAAGGTATGTCCGATACCGCTCTTCGTACAGCCGATTCAGGTTACCTGACAAGACGTATGGTTGACGTTTCTCAGGATCTGATCGTACGTGAGACAGACTGCTGTGAGAACAGAGATGAGATCTCAGGTATGTATGTAGAATCCTTTACAGACGGTAAAGAAGAGATCGAAGGACTTCAGGAGCGTATCACAGGTCGTTTCTCCTGTGAGACAATTAAGAATAAAGATGGCGAAGTTATCGTTAAAGCTAACCATATGATCACACCAAAACGTGCAGCCCGTATCATGAAAGAAGGCGTGGACAACCAGACTGGCGGATCTATCGAGAGAGTTAAGATCCGTACAATTCTTACATGTAAATGTAAAGTTGGTATCTGTGCGAAATGTTACGGTGCGAACCTTGCAACAGGTGAAGCTGTTCAGGTTGGTGAATCTGTTGGTATCATCGCAGCACAGTCTATCGGTGAGCCTGGTACACAGCTTACCATGCGTACATTCCATAGTGGTGGTGTTGCCGGTGGAGATATCACACAGGGTCTTCCTCGTGTCGAGGAGCTTTTCGAGGCAAGAAAGCCGAAAGGTCTTGCCATCATCACAGAGATTCCTGGTGTTGCTGTTATCAATGACACTAAGAAGAAACGTGAAGTTATCGTTACAGATCAGGAAACAGGTGAATCCAAGACTTACCTTATTCCTTACGGATCCCGTATCAAGATCACAGACGGACAGATTCTTGAAGCCGGTGATGAGCTTACAGAAGGTAGCGTAAATCCGCATGATATCCTGAGAATCAAGGGTGTACGTGCAGTTCAGGATTACATGATCCGTGAAGTACAGCGTGTATATCGTCTCCAGGGTGTTGAGATCAGTGATAAGCATATCGAAGTTATTGTTCGTCAGATGCTGAAGAAGATCCGTATCGAAGATAACGGAGATACAGAATTCCTTCCTGGAACACTGGTTGACTTCCTTGAATATGAGGATGTTAACGAACAGATGGAAAAAGAAGGCAAACAGCCTGCAGATGGAAAACAGGTTATGCTTGGTATCACCAAGGCATCTCTTGCTACAAACTCCTTCCTGTCAGCCGCTTCCTTCCAGGAAACAACTAAGGTTCTGACAGAGGCTGCTATCAAGGGCAAAGTTGACCCGTTGATCGGTCTGAAAGAGAACGTAATCATCGGTAAACTGATCCCGGCTGGTACTGGTATGAAGCGTTACAGAGATGTAAGACTGAACAGTACAATGCCTGAGCCAGAAGCTCCTGTTGAAGAAACAGCAGAGGAACTTCAGGATGAAGAGATCAAAGACGATGAGATGATCACAATGGATGAAGAACTTCCGGAAGAGGAAGAATTCGATATTGAAGAATTTGATGCAGATGAAGCTGATGATGTGGAAGATGCTGATGATACAGAAGATAACGAATAATTCCTGATTTCGGCACAGGATTTTTATCTGGATTGATTGAATTGCGAATATTCGCTTTAATATGAATGATAAGAGGACTATTATACTGACAGAATTGCTGGTATGGTAGTTCTCTTTTTGATATTATAAAAGATTTAACCAAGTACTGTTCACAGGTAGTATCCCGCGAGGTGTTTTTTGTGAGCGAAGGTCACAGAAAACCCGAGACATACCGCGCGACTTTATGCGATTAGCATAAAGTCTGTGCATCGCGAAGCGTGTTACTGGGCACGGAGTGAACAGTAACTTAACCAAAAGATTCCAGTGGAGATAAAAAGAGAAAAATACAAAGAAGTCGGGTTTTGTGTTATAATTTGCAGATAAGACGAAGATTTGTTTTATGATTTTGATATCATAATGAAAGTATTATAGATATAAGACAAAGAAGGAGGTGCAGCATGGATAAAGAATTGCCGGTTTCGGCATGGCCGGAATGGAAGATCATAGAGAAGATCGGCGAAGGTTCTTTTGGAAAAGTTTACAAAGCGCAGAGAACAGAACGTGGAAAATCTTTCTATTCAGCCATTAAGATCATCAACATACCCGGAAGCCAGAGCGAGCTAAACAGTGTACGTTCCGAAACGGGAGATGACCAGTCCACCAGACAGTATTTTCAGAATCTGGTAGAGGAGTGTATCCAGGAAATCAGCACCATGGAGTATTTCCGGGGAAATTCTTATATTGTTTCTGTAGAAGACTTCAAGGTTATGGAATATCTGGATGCCATAGGCTGGGAAATCTCCATACGAATGGAATATCTTACCAGTTTTATTGATTATTGTGCAGAGAAACAGCTGACTGAAAATGAAGTGATACAGCTTGGAATGGATCTGAGTAAAGCACTGGAGTATTGCCGGAAACTTAAGATTATTCACAGAGACATCAAGCCGGAGAATATTTTTGTATCCAGATTTGGCGATTTTAAGCTTGGAGATTTCGGAATTGCCCGTGAACTTGAGCGGACAATGAGCGGATTTTCCAAGAAGGGAACTTACTCCTATATGGCTCCGGAGATGTATAAGGGCGAGAAATATGACAGCAGAGTGGATATTTACTCCCTTGGAATTGTACTATACAAATTGATGAACCACAACAGACTGCCATTTATGAGTTTGGAAAAGCAGTTTATTACATACAGAGATAAAGAGAATGCATTAAATAAGCGTGTCGCAGGTGAGAAGATGAGCGTTCCGGCGGATGCAGGAGAGTTGTTCGCGCAGATTATTCTGAAAGCCTGTGCCTATGATCCTGCGGAGAGATACCAGACTCCGGAGGAGTTTTATCGTGCGCTAGATGATCTGAAGAATGGAAGAATTATAAAGAATCGGCAGATATCGCAAAGCGAGATGCCTTCATCTAAGATTGCATCAACTGTTGGAAACCGGTATAGGACACCACAAATTACATTCGAACAGAGCTCAAAGAGCCAAAATGAAAAGAAAACGGGATCAGAGATACGGGATGTACAAGAGCAGAATGTGTCTAAAAAGAAAAGCCAGTCAAGTGGACAAAATATTTCAGACAGAAAGAGATTATCAGATGCTCCATCACGCAGTTCCGTAAATAGAAAGACAGCAGCTGTTACATCAGGGCAAAATCCGAATAGGACGAGAACAGCAGATGCATCAGTACAGACTGCTGTATCAGCAGATAAAACGCAGCAGCGAAATGCAGGCGCAGCAACAAGTGCTACAGTTTCAACGGTCAGAAATACGAGTGCTACAGCCTCAGCGGTTAGAAGTACAATTACTCAGGAAACACCATCAGAGACAGTTGCGATGAGATCTGCCAGGGCGGTAGAAGCCAGAAAACGCAGACGCAGAAAGAAGCAGTTGTTGCGAAGGGCACTGGTTGCAATCGTAGCAGGAGCAGCAATACTGGGTATGGCAGGCATTTACTATAAAGTAAGTCTGCGTAACCAGCAGGCAAATCAGGAAGATAATCCGATTGCAATTCTGGAGGATAAGAAATACAGCTCCTCGAAATCTGATTCCAAAGATTTCTCAAAGACATTGGATACAATCAAGGAGCAGGCAACAACGATTACGGACAATCTGGACAGCTATGACTGGGTTGGTACAGAGGGAACTGTTTTACGATATCTGCGCAGAGTTAAGACTACTCAGCAGTCAGACGGAAATATGGACATTGAAAGCGAATGCATGAAAGCTCTGGTTTACCCGGCAGAGTCAGAAGACGGTGTTTATGAGGAATATTTCTATTGGGGTGAGAGGCTTTTCTTTGCATATATCTGGTATGATGAAACTTCAGAATACTATTATTATGATGACGGTGAGCTGATCCGCTGGATCGATTCCAATGGCAAATGCCATGACAATGAAACAGATAATGATGAGTTTGTAAAACGTGGCGAGAAATACTGGAATAATTCACTGAAAGCATTGAAGGGAGAAGGTACAAAGACAGACGATGGCGTATCAGATTGAGTGTGCATATACCTGCCATATGGGAAATGTCAGGGCAAATAATGAGGATAATTTCTGGTGCTTTGGAGAATCCCTCCCAATGAACAATGAGGGGACAAAAGGCATCTGTTCGAAGATTATTTCCGGAAGCAGAGTACCGGCAATGGCAGTATTTGACGGCATGGGAGGAGAAAGCTGTGGAGAAGTAGCAGCTTTTCTCGCTTCCGAAGAATTTGGAAAATTTTACAATACAAATAAAAGAATGCTGAGAGATATCCCGGAAGAGTTCATAGATGGAATATGTAAGAAGATGAATCAGGCAGTATGCAGTTATGGGACGGACAACCATATTCAGAGTATGGGCAGTACCATGGCGATGGTTCTATTTACGCCGGAGTCTATGTTTGCCTGCAATCTCGGAGACAGCAGAATCTATCTCTGGGGTGAAAATAAACTGCGCCAGATTTCTACCGATCATGTTCTGGGAAGGTCGATGGTGGGAAAAGCTCCATTAACACAGTATCTGGGACTTCCCGAGGATCTGCAGATGCTGGAACCATCTGTGGCAGAAATCGAGCATAAAGAAGGTTATAAATATCTGCTGTGCTCGGATGGGGTGACGGATATGCTTTCGGACAGAGAAATCGAAGAAATTCTGTCGGGAGGTCTGGGGCTTTCAGAAATGGTAGATACTCTTTTACAGACTGCACTGGATAAAGGCGGAAGAGACAATGTGACGATCGTGCTTTGCGAAGTGCAGAAGTTAGATACGGTCCGAATGGTAAAAACATGGATGAAAAATCTGAAAGATAAAAAATGAGAGGTGAAGGCAGTATGAAAAATCGTATGCAGGATCTGGACTTTGAGCAGACGGTGGCATTTGATAAAGTACAGGATTATGAATTTACCAGAAGGGCAGCTCAGAGATTCCGCCAGGTAGTAAGCCTTGACAGTTTCGAAGATGAGGATTCAGATGTTATTTTTCATTATTTATATAAAGAGATGGAGCTGGTATCCTTTGGCGATCACCTGAAGCGTTACATTTATGAGAGAGCAGAACTGGAAGAACCTTTCTCAGAAGTTCCACAGGAGGTATATAAGGAAATCATACTGGATTCATTTAAAGAGACCTATACCCCCAAGTCAATGAATCCTACCTCAACGAAATTATCGGCGCTGGTCAATAATTGGCTGAATCAGGCTTCAGTAAAAAGAGAAACCGTTTTCCTGCTTGGATTCGGATTAAAAATGACAGCCGAAGATGTTTCGGATTTTCTGACCAGAGTATTAAAAGAGCAGGATTTTGATTTCCACAATCCGGATGAGGTAATCTACTGGTATTGTTACAGTACCCAGCAGGGATATCACAAAGCAGAGGAGTTAAAGAAGAAATATGAAACGCTCTCTCCGGTAGAAATGGATAATACTCAGGTTCTATACGGAAATAGTCTCTATCTGGATACAGAAGAGAAGCTGATAGATTATCTTGCAAAACTGAAGGCTAAACGAGTAGATCCGATATCCGAGAAAAGCCAGGCATTCCAGGAATTTACGAGACTGCTTTATCATGCAAAACAGATTATCGCCGGACTTTATCAACATGATGAGGAGGAAAAAGGCGGGGATAAAGTGTGGACAGCAGAGAGAATCACACCGTCCGATGTGGAAAAAGTAATCTGCAGCGGGATTCCGATTAACAAAATGGGAAATCTGAAAAAGATGTCGGCTTCCATTCTCGCAAAACATTTCAGCCAGAAGCGTTTCAGCAGACAGAGAATCACGAACATCCTTAGCCACAAACTCCCGGTGGAGCGATTTGACCTGATCACGCTGGAGTTTTTTATTGTATCGCAGGAGATGGAGGATGATGATCCATTTAACAGATACAAGAATTTCCTTGATGAGATTCAGGACATCCTGCTTCGATGCGGAATGGGCGAAATCTACATAGTGAATCCTTATGAATGTTTCCTTCTTATGTGTCTCCTGACGGACTGCCCTCTGGCAGTGTTCTCGGAGATATGGGAGAAGTCCTATGAAGAGGGAGAAGCTGAAGAGGCATAATGGTATAAACAGGAGAAGCCTTTTGCTTTAAGCAGGATAAATCAGTTCGGGATTGCCGGACATAGATTGTTCTATTCTGCATAGGCAGAGGGCTTCTTTTTTGCTCTTATTATTTTGTAAAAAGAACTGCGCTTTGTGCATAATATATAAAAAAAGATATATAATATTGTTGAAAATATTAGAAAAGTAAAAAACAGCATAATTGTCTCTTGACTATGAATCGTTTCAACTATATAATAAAACCATCAAATGAATCGTTTCATTTTTGAAGCAATCATTGATATCAATAATGCATTCATAAAAGTGCTTATCTGAATCCGGCAGATGGAAAAATACTTTTGTGAATGCAAAAAATAAAAGCAAAAATGAAACGTTTCAAAATCAATCCACATAACCAAACTCAAAAATCAGGAGGACGAACAATGAAGAAAAAAGTATTGAGCGTAGTAATGGCAGCAGCTATGATGACATCTGTATTCAGCGTAACAGCTGTTACAGCTTCTGCAGCAGATGCAGAAGAACTTACTATCTGGGTTCATGAGACAGACTCACCGGAAGGACAGCTTTATAAAACACTGATCGATGAATTTAATAAGGAATATGAGGGAACTTATCATGCAACTTTAACTCAGATCGCAAGAAGCGGTGACGCAGGTGGATATGATGATAAAGTTAATGCAGCGATCACAAACGGCGGACTTCCGGATGTATTCACAGTAGATGGCGTTGCAGTTGCACAGTATGCAGATGCAAATGCAATCGTACCGATCGGTGATTATTTCAAAGAAGACGAATTAGCTGATTTCAACCCGTCTATTATCCAGCAGGGTACATACAATGATGAATTATATACATTAGGTGCTATGGACTCCTCTGTAGGTATTTTCTATAACAAAGATATGTTTGAAAAAGCAGGAATTGAGCCTGCTACAGCAGAAAAACCATGGACTCTTGCACAGCTTGAGGATGCAGCTAAAAAACTGACAACAGATGACTGCTATGGAATCACAATGTCTCTGGATGCAAAAGATGAGACATGTATCTACTTCTTCCTTCCACTGATCTACTCTCAGGACAGCAGCGTACTGGACAAAGACGGAGAAACAGCAGAAGGCTTCCTTAACGGTGATGCAACTAAGAATGTATTTAACTGGATCAAGGACATGGCAGACAATGGATATGCAAGTGCAACACCTGCAGAGAACAGCTTTGAACTTGGTCAGGCTGCAATGGCTCTGACAGGATCCTGGGAACCAGGTAATCTTGCAAAATATGATATTAACTGGGGTCTGATGCCAATGCCTGTTTATGATGAGAATTCTACTCCGGCATCTGCTTGCGGTTCCTGGACATTTGCAATGAGCAGCAACTGCTCTGATGAGAAAAAAGAAGGCGCAGCAGAGCTGATTCGCTTTATGACAAGCACAGATGCCAGTGCAAGAATGTACGAAGCAAACGCAATGCCGCCTGCAAGAAGTTCTGCATTTGAGAAAATTGACGCATTCAATGAAGAACCACTGAACGTATTCAGCTATCAGTTACAGAACACAGCAAAAGCAAGACCTGTATCTGTATACTATCCGATCCTCAGCAATCAGTTTGCAACTGCATTACAGAACGTACTTACAGGTATGGAAGTAGATGAAGCTCTGGATCAGGCTGTAGAGCAGTATAACTTCCAGGCAGATATTTACTAATCAGTAATTGTGACTGCAGAGTTTGCTGAACTCCATAAAAAAGTTTCGAATTTCCTGTGACAGAATTCCGGGGCATCATACATGAAAGGTGTCCCGGAATTTGAATTGTAAAGGCGGATCACAAATTTCCGCTTTACTGGCTGAATCTCTGATATGAGTAAAAAGGAGGGTTTCCGGTGAAAGCACCCAGAAAAAAAATGACAAAAGAAAACTGGACGGGACTGGCATTTGTTGCACCTGCATTTGTACTTCTTGCTATTTTCCTGTTTGTTCCGTTCTTTATGACGGTTGGATATAGTTTTACTAATTACAATATTCTGAAACCAGACAGAATGGAATTCGTTGGATTGAAGAACTTTATCCGCCTGACTCAGGATACAGTATTTATGAAGAGTATTGTGAATACATTTGTATTCGTAATCCTGGTAGTTCCGCTTCAGGTATGCCTGGCACTTGGCCTGGCTTTAATGATCAACCGTAAGATGAAAGGAATTTCAGTTTACAGACTTGCATTTTTTGCACCAACTGTATTATCTCTGGTTGTAGTTTCCATTCTCTGGACATATATTTACAATCCGAACAATGGTTTGCTGAACTCCTTACTTGGAAGTGTGGGAATTGGGCCGTTTAAATTTCTGAATGATCCAAAGACCGCAATGCTGTGTATTGTTATTCTGTCAGCATGGCAGGGCTGTGGTTTCCAGATGATGATCTTCTTATCCGGTCTTCAGGATATTCCGCAGTATCTGTATGAGGCAGCAGCAGTGGACGGCGCAACAAAGTGGAATCAGTTCTGGAATATCACAATTCCGGGATTAAGAAATATAACAGTATTTATTTCTCTGTCTATTGTAGTAAGTGCCTTCCAGCTGATCATCCAGCCAATGATGATGACTGCCGGTGGTCCGCAAAATTCTACCATGACGATCGTATATGAAATCTATCAGACTGGTTTCAAATACAACAAGATGGGATATGGTTCTGCAATGGCACTGGTATTTACAGTTATGGTACTGATCCTTACATTGATTCAGAACAAGCTGACAAATAAGAGTAACGAAGATTAGGAGGAAAAATAAATGTATAAAAAACCATCTCTGCCAAAACAGTTTCTTATATATATTGGTATGACAGTGGTAGCATTAATTTTTATGTTTCCACTGATCTGGATGATCGTTTCTTCTTTTAAAGATGATGCCATGATCTTTTCAGATATTACCAGTCTGAAGGCTTTTGTACCGGCATTCAAAGAAGACGTATTTTTTAACTATAAAGAGGTTATCTCAAAGCTTCCTCTTGTAAAAGCAATGCTGAATTCACTGTCATATATTATAGTCATCATTGCTTTGGGACTGATCGTAAATTCTATGGCAGGTTATGCATTTGCCAGATTAAAATTCCCAAAGAAAAATCTGCTTTTTGCACTGATCCTGGCAGTTATGATCATTCCGGCTCAGACAGTTATGCTTCCGCAGTTCTCTATTATCTATAAGATGGGACTTTCAAACTCTTATCTTGCACTGATCTTGCCGGCGATCGCAAGCCCTATGTATATCTTCCTGTTCAGACAGAACTTTATGGGAATTCCTGAGAGTATTGAAGAAGCTGCCAAGCTGGATGGCGCCAGTGCGATTAGAACCTTTTTCCAGCTGGTCGTGCCTCTGGCAAAACCGGTGTATGCAACTGTTGGTATTCTTGTATTTATTGCCTGCTGGAATGATTTTGTATGGCCGGTTATGGTAATCTCAGACAGCTCCAAACAGACCATCCAGATGGCTCTGAGCAGTCTGTTCAGTATCCAGCCGGTTAACTATGGAAATGTTATGGCTGGTCTGACATTGGTAACAATTCCGGTACTGATCATTTTCCTTAGTCTTCAGAAATACTATGTGGCAGGAATTGCATCTACAGGAGCGAAAAACTAATCGGCTGAAGCCATAAAAAATGAAATGAGCAACAACTGGAAGTATAAGATTTTTGAACGGAACAGCTAAATGGAGGATACAAAATGATATTAAACGTTGAAAAACCGTATATCTGGCTCCCGGTAAGCAAAAATGCACCGGAAAGAAAGCTGCATTTTTATATAGAAGGAAAAAAAATCCAGGAGATCGATATTCATCTTGGAAAAACAGATTGTGAATTTTACGGATGCTGGGATGCTTCTGCGTTCTTAGGAAAAGATCTGCAGGTAGAAGGTGCAGACAAGGAACTTCTGGAAGGAATTTTCTGTTACGGGAAACCTTATGATAATGTATATCCTTATCGTCCGAAACTGCATGCTGCACCTGCAACAGGATGGCATAATGACCCTAATGGTATGGTTTATGCAGATGGATTTTATCATCTCTATTATCAGTGGAATCCATATGGAAGTATGTGGGGAAATATGCAGTGGGGTCATGTAAAGAGTAAGGATCTCTATCACTGGGAACAGGAAGGACTGGCTATTGCACCGGATGAAACAGGAACTGTTTACTCCGGCTGCGGAATTCAGGATAAAGATAATCTGACAGGCTATGGCGAAGGAACTTTGTTGTACTTCTATACAGCTGCAGGCGGCAGAAATCAGTGGTCTGTAGATGCAGGAAATCTGTTTACCCAGAGACTGGCGTATTCTACAGATGGAGGAAAAACTCTTCAGAGATCAGAAAAATTCTGTATGCCTCATATTGTAAATGAGAACAGAGATCCTAAGGTTTTTTATCATAAAGAAAGCAAAGCATTTATTATGGTATTATACTTGGACGGATATGATTTTGCTGTCTATCGCTCAACAGATCTGCTGAACTGGGAGGAAACTCAGAGAATTTCAGAGCCTGGAATGTGGGAGTGTCCGGATCTTCTTGAACTGGAAGTTAAAAATGTGCCAGGAGAAAAGAGATGGGTATTCTGGTCCGCAGATGGTTACTATATGACCGGAGAATTTGACGGGTATAAGTTTAAACCTGACGGATGCCGTAAATCCGGGTATAGCTCTGTACTGCCCTATGCAGCTCAGACATTCAGTGGTGTAGATGACAGGGTGATCAGTATGGCATGGCTCCGTATGAAGAATGACAGAGGAAATTACAGAGGACTGATGTCCCTTCCAACAGAATTATCCCTGGTAAAAGAAGGCAGTGATTATAAAATCTGTTTTGCACTTGCCAAAGAACTTGAGAATCTTGAAACAGAATGGTATGATAATCTTAAAAATACGATTTCTCCTGAGGGACAGGCATGCAAGATCGTTCTGACTCCGGAAGCAGGTACTAAGGGAGAGTGGAGACTGACAATAGGAAGCCTGAGACTGATAGTGGATTTTTACAGCAATATCCTGAGTATTGAGGATACAGAAACACATGTATATTATATGAGGGAAAGAATCTCAACAGAACAGGAAATCAGCTTCATTTTTGATCAGGAAGTTATTGAGGTATTTGCAGAAAACGGAAAGGTATATGGAGCAGCGGAAACAGAAGAGAATATTCTGGGTATGGACTGGGAAGTTTTCAGAACAGAAGATTTAAAAGTTTCAGAAAAAATGTGTCTGTATAAATAAAGATTTTTACCGGATCAGGTAAGAATCCTGTTTCAACTATAGTCTGTCCGGATGAGAAACATGAACGCAGATCGCGAAACGTCTGCGTTCATGAGCATATAGTGGAAGTAGATGACTTTGTCCGTTTTATAAGCAATATACAGTAAAAAATATCAGGAGTTGTATATGGTAACAATTAAAGATGTGGCACAGGATGCAGGGGTAGCTGTTGGAACTGTTTCCAAGGTGCTGAACGGACAGTATGTAAGTGAGAAAAACAGAATAAAAGTAGAAGCTTCTGTAAAAAAGCTTGGGTATCAGATGAACTTCTATGCCAGAGGTCTGAAAACAAAGAATACCTACACAGTAGCGGCACTTGTACCTGAAATACTGAATCCTTTTTTTGCAGAGTGGGTTTACTATATTGAGCAGGAATTGTATAAAAATGGTTATAAACTGTTGCTGTGTAATACACAGGGAATGCCTGAGAAGGAAGAATATTATTATCGTATGGCAGAGCAGAATAAAGTGGATGGCATTATCTGTGTTACATATCAGGATGTTGAGCCATATGTATCGGAAAATATTCCTCTTATCTCTCTGGACAGACATTTTCACAAAAAAGTAAGCTGTATCAGTTCAGATAACTATCATGGAGGAGAACTTGCTGCACAGAAAATGATTTCAACAGGAAGCAGACATCTGCTCTATCTGAGAAATGGGTCAGAGATTTCCGGAGAGACGTTGAAGCGGGGGAAAGGATTTAAGAGCTATTGTGATGCTCATGGAGTCTACTGTGAAACATTAAATCTTGGAGACGATTTTGACCTGGTCAGAGGAAAAGCTTCTGTGGAAGATGTATTAAGGAATTTTATCATATCTGCAAGAAAGACCGGAAAAATGAGGTACGATGGTATCTATACCAGCACAGATCTGCTTGCGAAAGCTTTACTGGAACAGCTGCAGTTTCTTGGTGTGGAAGTTCCGGAGGAAGTTCAGCTTGTGGGACATGATGGAATGCAGTGGATGAACAGCGGAAAATATCTGGTATCAACGATCGTACAGCCTGTACCGGATATGGCACGAAAGGCTGTGGAACTTTTATTAAAGAAAATAAAAGGGGAAGAGATAGAAACATTGACGATTCTTCCTGTTGAATTTGCAGAAGGAGGCACAACCCGTTAAGGGATGTGCCTCCTTCTTTTAATCGAATCAAGTAAGTTCTTTGTTTCAACTGTGAATATCTATCTGATTTATGACAATTATCTGGATAGACTGTAGATTCAGAAGATAGTGTTTATTCATTATAATATCCGTAGATAGCGCGTGCATCTGCAGCAATGGTGCTCTGGGCTGCGCCGGTATCGGTGAGATCCTGTGACATGAAGCATACAACAAGATCAATGCCTTTGGCAGTGTCATAGATGATCGCTGCATCATTTTCTACTGTGTCGAGTTCGCCGGTTTTGTTAGCGGTGCCAACGCCCTCAGGGAGCTGAGCCGGAATCTTATTCTTGCGTTGCTGTGTTTTTAACTGGAAGTACATGGCGTCTGCATTTGTGAGAGTAGATGATGGAAGAGTTCCATTGACTACCTGATAAATCTGTTTTAAGAATGTTCCACAGTCTTTGACGGATGTATAATTGTCACCATTTTCTTTACCGGCGAGAAGGAGCCGGTTCATCTGTGTGCTGGTGAAACCATGTTCCTGACAGAAATTATTTACTTTTGCCATACCAGCGGCATCATTGCCGTTTCCGAGCCAGTTTACCAGAGTATTGGCAGCATCATTATCGCTGACGGAGATCATGGCAGAAATATTGCTGTCTATTTCTTCGCTGTTATGGGACTGGGCAATTGTTCCATAATTTTCGTAGACAGCACCCATGATATAAAGTTTGATCAGGCTGGCAGCCTGCATTGGAGTGTCATTGATCGTTCCATCGGAATCTTTCAGCAGGTTGCAGACATATACGGACCAGGTTCCGTTATCTGTTGGGAGTAGTGACTGTACCTGATTCAGAAGATTATCCATACTGGAGTCTGTGTTGTCAGTGAATGTGGTGCCGGAAGAAGGGGAAAGTGTTCCTTCCTGTTCTGATCCTGGAGCGGGTTCTGGTGATTCAGATTGGGCGGCAGCAGTTGTTTCTCCTGTTGTTGTTTGAACGGAACTTTCCTGTTCTCTTAGTTCATCCAGCTGATCTGCCTGGCTGATAAGGGTGTTCGCATCAGTTGAGATATCCTGTACGGTGTTGGAAAGTGTCTGTACTTTCTGCTGGAGGGTGACAAGATGGTTCAGTGATAAGAAGGAGACTGCAGCCAGTGCAATAACAGCAACTGTCAGTACGCCAATCACTGTATACAGGAAAACTGGTTTTTCGCTTTTGGAAAATCTGTCAGTTTCATTATTGTTGTTATCAGAGTTTTTCATGCTCATTTGATTGTTTCCTTTCATATTAATATAGAAGAAATTGCGGTATGATTATGATGCGAAATAGCTGTCAATTCCGTTTGCGATTCCCTGTACCATGGTCTTCTGGAATTCGGTATCGTTCATTTTCAGGTCATCATTCTGACTTGTCATGAAGCCCATTTCCAGGATTGTGACAGGAATGGTGCTCCAGTTGATTCCGGTCATGGTGTCGGTGTATTGGATTCCGAGATTTTGAAAACCGGTTGCGGCACAGTAGGAATCGATGATGCACTGGGATAAATGATTGGACTGGTCGAACAGCTGTGGAATATAGGGGTTGTTCTGGGATGGTGACATTGTCAGGGCTCCGGATGCTGTGTGGGAGTCATCTCCGTTTGCATGGATTCTGACGTAGATTTCTGATCCCTGTGCAGCAGCATATTGAGCTCGCTCCATGTTGCTGATTGCTGTTTCGTTGTCTGTTCTGGTCATTACGACCTGATAGCCTCGCTGTTCGAGTTCGTCTCTTAATTGGAGAGAAATCTCAAGGTTGAGCTGATATTCGGGTACGCCGCTGTAGGTTCCCTGGGTACCGGTGGAGCATTTGGCTTTCATTTCGGAGGAGCCGGGACCGTTTGGCTCTAATGCGCTCATATCTACGGATTCGCTTTGGTGTCCGGGGTCTATTCCTACTATATGGCCGTTGCCTTCTGGCTGGGAGGAGAAAACGCTGGTGTTTGAGCTTGAACCGGAAGAGGTGTTGGCTTCGTTGAAAACGGATGGTTTGGATGGTTCTTCTGTGATTTCGGCTTTTTCCTGTGTTTTCTTCTGGGAGGCTGTCTGTTGTTTTTGTTTCATGCGGTCGATGTTTGATTGAACGGTGTCTATGGCAGTTGCATATTTATTGACGGCTTGTTTGACTTCGTCGCGTTTGGCGGTGAGCTGCTCGGACATGGTGTCGACTTCTTTTTCGGTGGTGGTGATTTGTTTCAGGGTACTTTTATTGAAGAAGATAAGGGCTATGATGCATAGGAGGCCTGTCAGGAATAGAAGTACGCTGATCATGCTGGGTTTCTTCATTTTTGGGTGTCCTTTCTTGAGATTTTGAAAAGTGTTGCTTTGGTTGTTATTATAATGAAAGGGGAGGGAAAATGCAATTGTGAATAGGGGAGGAGGGACGCGCCGGATAATATTTTATTTTGCGTGCGGTTTCGGACACTAAGATATTCTAAGGCATCAAAAATAAAATATTATCCGGCGCTGACTGTTGGCTGGGACTATATGGGAAAATTATTCCTGCAGCATATGTGGATTTATGGGAGCTGTTATCGGCAGCTGCGTTTGGAGGCTTGGTGAGTTTTTGGTGTATTTTGCTTTTAGGAGTTCACATGGTCAGTCACTTATAATAGGAAGAGAATAGTGTCTGGTCGGGATACATTTGGGGAGAGATGGCAGTTAAGATTTTTGGGGAAGGGGTATTGTCTGATAAGTTTATTGCGGTGATGTGGTGTATGAAAAAAGAAATTTATAGTAATGATAAAAATTAGAAAAAATCATGTAAATTTCATGCGAAATCCCTTGACAGCGTGGATTTTACGGGATATAATGAGCAAGCGTGCAAAGAGAACGTTGATTTTTTGCGCGTATTTACATGAATAGCAACCGCAAGGCCCCATAGTAAGCTATGGAGAAATAAATCGGGAGGTGAAATGGAATGCCAACATTCAACCAGTTAGTAAGAAAGGGACGCCAGACAACTGTAAAGAAATCTACAGCTCCGGCTCTTCAGAAAACATTCAACTCTTTAAGAAAGAAAGCAGTTGAACAGTCTGCACCACAGAAACGTGGCGTTTGTACAGCAGTTAAGACTGCAACTCCTAAGAAGCCTAACTCAGCTCTTAGAAAAATCGCCAGAGTTCGTCTTTCCAACGGAATCGAAGTAACAAGCTACATCCCAGGAGAAGGTCACAACCTTCAGGAGCATAGCGTTGTTCTTATCCGTGGTGGAAGGGTTAAGGACTTACCTGGTACAAGATACCACATCATCAGAGGTACTCTTGATACTGCAGGTGTTGCTAACAGAAAACAGGCCCGTTCTAAATACGGCGCTAAGAGACCGAAAAAGAAATAATTCTAAAAAGGTTTCATAAGAATTTTAAGAGCTGATCCTATTGTTTGGGACAGCAGGAATTAATCAATCGAAAATTCACGGAAGACTAGAACTATGAATTTGTACGGTATTCCATATACCCTGCCGGTTGCGGGTTAAATATAGGACCTTACCAGTGCGAACATGCAATAGTTATCTGCGTGAGTACCGATGATTTAATCACAATGATTAAGGAGGGAAGTAACGTGCCACGTAAAGGACATACTCAGAAAAGAGACGTTCTGGCAGATCCAATGTACAACAATAAAGTGGTTACCAAACTTATCAATAACATCATGTTAGACGGTAAGAAAGGTGTAGCACAGAAAATTGTTTACGGTGCATTCGCCAGAATCGAAGAAAAAGCTGGTAAACCAGCACTTGAAGTATTTGAAGAGGCTATGAACAACATCATGCCACTTCTTGAGGTAAAAGCTAGACGTATCGGTGGTGCTACTTATCAGGTTCCGATCGAGGTAAGAGCAGACAGACGTCAGGCACTGGCTCTTCGCTGGTTAACAATGTTCTCTCGTAAAAGAGGCGAGAAAACAATGGAAGAAAGACTTGCAAACGAGCTTTTAGATGCAATGAACAACACAGGTGCATCCGTTAAGAGAAAAGAAGACATGCACAAGATGGCTGAAGCAAATAAAGCATTTGCTCACTATCGCTTCTAATATAGGAGGAAAATCCATTGGCTAAAGAAGGAAGAGAATATCCATTAGAGCGTACCAGAAATATTGGTATTATGGCTCATATCGATGCGGGTAAAACAACTCTTACAGAACGTATCCTGTATTATACAGGTGTCAACTATAAGATTGGTGATACTCATGAAGGTACTGCTACCATGGACTGGATGGAACAGGAGCAGGAAAGAGGTATCACAATCACTTCAGCGGCTACAACATGTCACTGGACTCTGGAAGAGAACTGCAAACCGAAGCCAGGTGCTCTGGAACATCGTATCAACATTATTGATACCCCAGGTCACGTTGACTTCACAGTAGAAGTTGAGCGTTCTCTTCGTGTACTTGACGGTGCTGTCGGCGTTTTCTGTGCTAAGGGTGGTGTTGAACCGCAGTCTGAAAACGTATGGCGTCAGGCCGACACTTACAATGTACCACGTATGGCATTCATCAACAAGATGGATATCCTTGGTGCAAACTTCTACGGTGCAGTAGAGCAGATCAAGACTCGTCTTGGTAAAAACGCAATCTGCTTACAGCTGCCAATCGGAAAAGAAGATGATTTCAAAGGAATCATTGACTTATTCGAAATGAAAGCTTACATCTACAACGATGAAAAAGGTGATGACATCTCCATCGTTGACATTCCTGAAGACATGAAGGAAGATGCTGAGCTTTATCATACAGAGCTCGTTGAGAAAATCTGTGAGCTTGATGACGACTTAATGATGGAATATCTTGAAGGTGAAGAACCAACTGTAGAAAGACTGAAAGCAACATTAAGAAAAGCTACATGCGAATGTACTGCTGTTCCGGTTTGCTGTGGTTCTGCTTACAGAAACAAAGGTGTTCAGAAACTTCTTGATGCTATCCTTGAGTATATGCCGGCTCCTACAGATATTCCTCCAATTCAGGGAACTGATCTGGATGGTAACGAAGTAGTGAGACATTCTTCTGATGAAGAACCATTCTCAGCTCTGGCATTTAAGATTATGACAGACCCATTCGTTGGTAAACTTGCATATTTCCGTGTATACTCCGGTACAATGAATTCCGGTTCTTATGTACTTAACGCTACTAAGGACAAGAAAGAACGTGTTGGACGTATTCTTCAGATGCATGCTAACAAACGTATGGAACTTGATAAAGTATATTCTGGTGATATCGCTGCAGCTATCGGATTCAAATTCACAACAACTGGTGATACAATCTGTGACGAGCAGCATCCGGTAATCCTGGAGTCCATGGAATTCCCAGAACCAGTTATCGAACTCGCTATCGAGCCTAAGACAAAAGCTGGACAGGGAAAACTTGGTGAAGCTCTTGCAAAACTTGCAGAAGAAGACCCGACATTCCGTGCACATACAGATCAGGAAACAGGACAGACCATTATCGCTGGTATGGGTGAGCTTCATCTGGATATCATCGTTGACCGTCTCCTTCGTGAATTCAAGGTAGAGGCTAACGTAGGTGCTCCTCAGGTTGCTTACAAAGAAACAATCACCAAACCTGTTGATGTAGACAGCAAGTATGCAAAACAGTCCGGTGGTCGTGGACAGTATGGTCACTGTAAAGTTAAATTTACACCTATGGATGCCAACGGAGAAGAACTGTACAAGTTCGAATCCACAGTTGTTGGTGGTGCTATTCCGAAGGAATACATCCCGGCAGTTGGTGAAGGTATCGAAGAGGCTATGAAAGCCGGTATCCTTGGCGGATTCCCGGTAGTCGGCGTACATGCTAATGTATACGATGGTTCTTACCATGAAGTCGACTCTTCTGAAATGGCATTCCACATTGCAGGTTCTCTTGCATTCAAGGATGCTATGCAGAAAGCAGCTCCGGTTCTTCTTGAGCCAATCATGAAGGTCGAAGTTACTACACCAGAAGATTACATGGGTGACGTTATCGGTGACATCAACTCTCGTCGTGGCCGTATCGAGGGTATGGAAGATATCGGCGGTGGTAAGATGATCCGTGGATACGTTCCGCTTTCCGAAATGTTCGGATATGCTACAGACCTTCGTTCCAGAACACAGGGACGTGGTAACTACTCTATGTTCTTTGAGAAATATGAGCAGGTTCCGAAGTCTGTACAGGAAAAGATCCTTTCTAAGAAAGACTGATAATTATTGATCATCTGCAGTCTGCCGGTGTTTAAAGCCGGCAGGGTGTAGGAGATATAAAGTTACTGTTCACTATGTTCTCAGTAATGTG
Organism: Blautia sp. CGZ-1-C1; assembly: GCF_056504575.1. Classification (NCBI taxonomy): domain Bacteria; kingdom Bacillati; phylum Bacillota; class Clostridia; order Lachnospirales; family Lachnospiraceae; genus Blautia; species Blautia sp. CGZ-1-C1. The sequence continues at coordinate 21,389 of NZ_JBWLUT010000116.1, read as the reverse complement.
TGGACTGTAATGATACAACAATTGATAATGATACACTGTTTATAGTGTGAAACTTATCAAATTGTATAAAATGCTTGCAAATATTCTGGTTATGCAATATAATCAAGGATAGCAAGTTTAAAACCGAAAAAGGCGCTCTATAATAATATAAGAGCCAAATGTTTTAAGGAGGACGTTTTAAAATGGCAAAAGCTAAGTTTGAGAGAACAAAACCGCATTGTAACATTGGTACCATCGGACACGTTGACCATGGTAAAACAACTTTAACAGCAGCTATCACAAAAGTTCTGTCTGAAAGAGTTGCTGGTAACACAGCTACAGATTTCGCTAATATCGATAAAGCTCCGGAAGAAAGAGAACGTGGTATCACAATTTCTACAGCACACGTTGAGTATGAAACAGAGCATAGACACTATGCACACGTTGACTGCCCAGGCCATGCTGACTACGTTAAGAACATGATCACAGGTGCAGCTCAGATGGATGGTGCTATCCTCGTTGTTGCTGCTACAGATGGTGTTATGGCTCAGACTAAAGAGCACATCCTTCTTTCCCGTCAGGTAGGTGTTCCTTACATCGTTGTATTCATGAACAAATGTGATATGGTTGATGATGAAGAACTTCTTGAACTGGTAGAAATGGAAATTCGTGAACTCTTAAGCGAGTATGACTTCCCAGGAGATGACATCCCGGTTATCCGTGGATCAGCTCTTAAAGCTCTTGAAGATCCGAGCAGCGAATGGGGCGACAAGATCATGGAACTTATGGATGCTGTTGACAGCTACATTCCAGACCCACAGCGTGATACAGATAAACCATTCGTAATGCCTGTAGAGGACGTATTCTCTATCACAGGACGTGGTACAGTTGCTACTGGTAGAGTAGAGGCTGGTGTACTTCACGTATCTGACGAAGTTGAAATCGTTGGTATCAAAGAAGAAACACGTAAAGTTGTTGTAACTGGTATCGAAATGTTCCGTAAACTCCTTGATGAAGCTCAGGCTGGTGATAACATCGGTGCACTTCTTCGTGGTGTTCAGAGAAACGAAATCGAGCGTGGACAGGTTCTTGCTAAACCAGGAACACTTACATGCCATACAAAATTCACAGCTCAGGTTTACGTTCTGACAAAAGATGAAGGTGGACGTCATACTCCATTCTTCAACAACTATCGTCCACAGTTCTACTTCAGAACAACAGACGTAACAGGTGTTTGCAACCTTCCAGAAGGAACAGAAATGTGCATGCCTGGAGATAACATCGAAATGACAATCGAACTGATCCACCCAATCGCTATGGCTCAGGGTCTTACTTTCGCTATCCGTGAAGGTGGACGTACTGTTGGATCAGGACGTGTTGCTACAGTTATCGAATAATTTTAGCATAACATCTTAATATAAATATAGAGTACCGCAAGGTACATTGTGTCCAAACGTAAGATACCCCGGAACCGTAAGGTTTCCGGGGTTTTTCTGTTGCCTGGAAACATAAAAATTATGAAAAATAATTCTATATTAAAATATGGATATTTGATGAAATCTTTGCTGTTGAATGAAGAAGAACCGATATATGGAAAATATGGAATGTTGCGAAAACAGTTCCTGAAGGAACACAGATCAGCAAAATATCAATACTTGCTATTGACAGGAAAGCTGACGGAACACCTGAATCAGATTGATCAGGAAGCCAGAAAGCAGGTGGAAATAGGCGGTCGAAAAGGATTGCTTTTTTCTGTTTTGTGTGTATTGGAATAGTATTTTAAAATGAACTATGGTAGAATAAAGTAAAGACAAATCGAGAACTTTTGGATAAAATTTTGAAAATTATCGAGGAAGTTACTATGAAAAAATGTAGATATTGTGGCAAAGAATTAGATAGTAATTTGGAATTTTGTAGCAGTGAGTGCGAAAACAGCTATAGAAAGATAATTGAAAAAGATAGACATAAAATTAAGTATTTCATTTCGGGCATTATTTTAGGGTTTTTAGCTATGTTTTATGGTGTTGTGTCAAGCCGCAATTGCATGATTGGAAGTGGAATTATAGTAATGGGGGTCACTGTTGTTTTGCTTCCATTTACTACTTCAGAAACAACTGCTTTATTTGGAAATAAAAAGGCGAGATTTATTGGAAGAATACTAGGCATGATACTTATAGCGGTTGGAATATGGGTAGGGTTTATTTGATGACAACTTTAGTCTTTAGAGCAAATTAATCAGAAGTTGAGAGGAGATCTCTGTAATGTTTATATTTTTATCTGCGTGTTCACTTTTAGTACCGTTATCTATGATTATATTGGGATATACGTGGAAAGATAAGCCTCCTAAAGATCGGCAGGGGAGTTCGGGATATCGAACTACTATGTCAAGGATGAATGATGAAACATGGAGATATGCACACAGGTGTTGGGGCTGGATAAACTTTGTTTTAGGAATCATCCTGGTGATACTATCGATTTTTATTTTGATTTTAACGAAAGATGATACAAACTTTGAAATGATTTCTGTTTATTTGGTGTTTTTACAATTAGGAATTATGGTGCTTACAATTATTCCGACAGAATTTTTGTTGCATAAACATTTTACAAAGCAAGGAATGAAAAAATAGCTAATTTCCAATTGGCGGAAATGAAAATCGGAAGTTGGAGGATTGAATTATGTGGAATGAATTAGGTATAAGCGGTGGAACCGCAATTGTTATTTTGATTGCACTGTATTTCGTTATCAAATGGGCAGTGAAGAATGGCATCAAAGAAGCCTACAGTGCTATCACTGGAAAGAAAACTGATGAAGATATCCAAAACGAAAAAGAGTTGAAAGAACTTGGATTGGATTCAGAAGATCAATAACTTCAAGTTTGTGGAATCGACTGAAAGGAAGCATTATATGTTCTATATTGTTTTTAACTTTGCAATGGCAGTGATTATGCTTTTATTTGGAATATGGTTTTATAGGTCAAAAGGACAAGCATCCAAATTCTTGTCTGGTTATAATATGAAATCAGCAGAAGAACGAAAAAAATATGATGAAAATGCTATGTGTAAGGCATATGGGAAGAGAATGATGTTTATGTCAATTCCTTTTATTGCTGGAATGATTATAGATATTTGGCATATAGGAATCGGTTGTTTAATTGCATGGGTGATATGGTTTGTTATGTTTATTCTGCTACTTATGGATAGACATAAAAGAGAAGGTTAATTTATAGAGGAATAGAATGCTTTTGGGGTGAAAATACCGTTTATTTGTTTTAGACATACGATGTCCGGTTGAAAATTAGCGGATTCTCGTTTTATGTCGTGGTAATTTTGTCACATATTGGTAAGCTGTAAGTGGAAGAGAGGTAGAGACATGGATACAAAAAAGATTGGAGCTTTTTTAAAGCAATGTCGTAAAGAAAAGAATCTTACACAAGAGCAGCTTGCTGAAAAGTTTGGAGTATCTGCAAGAACAGTTTCCAGATGGGAAACAGGAATAAATATGCCAGATCTCAGTATACTTGTTCAACTTGCTGAGTATTACGATGTTGAGATGAGAGAGCTCCTGGATGGAGAAAGGAGCCAGACTATGAATAAAGAGATGAAAGAAACATTGGACAAAGTTGCGGTGTATGAAGAATGGGTGAAACAAAAAGCATTAAAGGCTGGAAATCTTGCATTTGCATCAATGTTTGTGATTAGTGTGTTAGCGATTATTATTCAGATGTTATTAACGGTGGATATTCGCTTGGTTTTAGGAGAGACAGCAACTGCTTTGGTAGGAGGAATCCTGTACGCCTCTATTATGGTGTACAATGGAATATGGGATAAATGTTTGCCAAAAAGTGCTACTATATGGAGAGATTTTCTCACCAGTGTGATATTTGCAGGAATTTTTACCGTCATCTATGGTGTATGCTTATTTAGAATGGGAGCTACAGAAACACAGATAACACGATTAGCATTGGGATTTCTGATTGGTATTATTATTGTGGCATTTATTATTCTTAGGCTCTTGGCATTTATTAATCGAAAAAGAAACCAGAATTCGTTAAATGTTCAGGAGAAAAAGGAAACTTCCCTATCTAAGGTAGAATGGAAAAAAATTTATAATGCACAGAATATAGTAGAGACAGAACAACTTGTAGAAATGTTAAAGCAAAATGGAATAGCAGCTTTTTCACAGGAAGCAGGTGCGAATGTTGCAATGCATGGGGCACCTGGATTTGGAATATATGGTGTGGATATATTCGTGAAAACCGATGATGCAGAGAAGACAGTACAGCTGATTAAGGAGATTAATAACCAAGAGAATGAAGAAAATTTTTGACATTTTCACACATGCGTGCTAATATGATTATAGAAAAAGAGTGCTACCGATAGACGGTTAGTCCACATACTTAATTGATTAAAAATAACCGTTCAGTTTGCGAGGCTGGGGCGGTTATTTTTGTGTCTTGTTATTATCTTTGCCGAATGTGTATCCGGCACAAAAGCAGGTGATGCCGAAGCTCACGACTGCAATAAAGTCCACAATACTCATTGGCTTAGCCCTCCTTTCCAGTGGATTCTCTTTCGAGTTTCTATGTAATCAGAGGGTCACAGGTCTCCGTTTCACTTCGGTCGTTGCAAAACGAGTGCCACTGGCACTCTGCAACTCTCTGCTGAAGGACTAACCGCCTACTGTTATGATAGCACCCATGTTTCGATTATAACAGTCAAAGTGGGAATCTGCAACCGGAAAGTTGACAGCTCATGAAAATCTGGCTGTGATACCGTTTTGATACTATTTCTGTTCGTTATTGGAAAATTTCTGTGTTAAAAGTTCATCTCGTTTACGGATTCGTGTCTCAAAATCCAGTTCTTCAATTTCTTTATGGGTGACAGGTTTGGAAGTGTAGTATTCCAACGTCTGCTTTTTCCACATATCAAACATATCTTTACCTGTGAAATAAGATTCCAGGCTTTCTCTGTTCTCCTGCAGATCGGCAAGAAAATTGCACATATCTGCATTTAAAGAGTGTTCCGGATCATTTCCATAAAAGCGAAGTCCGGTATACCATTTCTGTGTTTCTGTTTCTATATCACCGGGAAGTTTATTATTTATATCCAGTTCATACCAGAGTTCATTGGATTCATGATTGATGAAAGACTGGAAACTGCTATCAAAGGGACTGGTGCGAGAGTGCTTATTTTAGATCCGATTCAGGCATACCTTGGAGGAACAATGGATATGAACCGGGCAAATGAAGCAAGGAATATGACAAAAAGATTGAGCTTGCTGGCAGAAAAGTATAAATGTGTAATTTTATTAATCGGACACATGAATAAAGCTGGGGGAAATAAAGCTGCACATAGAGGAATAGGTTCGATTGACTTTTTTGCGGTAGCCAGAAGCGTATTACTGGTAGGAAGAATAGAGGGAGAACCGGATTTAAGAGCAGTGGTTCAGATTAAAAATAATCTGGCTGCATTTGGACATTCCAAAGCATTTCGCGTGACAGAAACAGGATTTGAGTGGATAGGTGACTATGAAATCACAGCAGATGAGGTGCTTGGTGGAATTGCCCCAAAGGTAAATAAACTGGAACAGGCAAAGAAGATGCTGAGGGAACTGGCAGAAACATCAACTTCTGTGCAAAGCAGTGAAATCTTTGATATGGCAGAAGAGTTGAATATTTCTAAAAGAACACTGGAAAATGCAAAAAAGGAACTTGGAATTAAGGCAAGACGAATCGGTAATTCCTGATATAGCACTTTAGAAAGCACTATGGTATAATAAGGTGAAGGTAAATCGGAATTGCAGATTTAGAAAAATTTTGGGTATTTGAAAAAAGATTGTAACCCTTAAGAGGCGAGAGTAAATATGGTTTATAGGAAATCTTGTGCTGTTACACTTTCTTGACATTTTCATGACTGTTCTAAGGATATTTTTACATTTGCCTGAGCTATACTTTAGTCATACCAAACAACCGGTAAATAAAAAATCAGGAGGTACTAAAATGATGAACAGATTATTCAAAAGAGGAATGGTAATAGCACTTGCAGCAGCAATGACTACATCCGCAGGTATTCCTGCCATGGCTGCCCAGAAGGAGACACAGGAGGAGACAGTGACTACATCAGAGGTAACACAAACAAATGTAGATTATGGTTCTCTCACTCAGAAGGAGATTGAAGAGTTTAACTCCATTTATGACCGACTTGACGCTATCGACAAAGAGGTAATGAAAGATGCAGATGGTCTTTCTGATGAAGATATCTATGCCAGATACGATCAGTATCAGGATGAAACCGATACCCTCATGGATCGCCTTGAGGAGCTTGATAAAAAAACCGGGTGGATCGACAACGAGGAATATGAATATTCCGAGGATGGGTATAATGCTCTGTACGATACAGGCAAGCTCACCGCAGAGGAAGCAGAACAGCTTCAGAAAGCATATGAAAGAATCGAAGAAATTGATGCGGAAGTGTGGACGGACGATGATCTTTCAGACGATGAGATCGAAGCCCGCTATGCAAAGTATGATGACGAGATTACATCACTGAACGCACAGATTGAAACGCTTGAAAAGAAAGCGGGTTGGTATGAGGGATGCTATGGAAATTTGAGCGAAGATGAAGTCAATCAGCTTAACAGTATTTACAATAAAATTGATGCAATCTATGACAATATTTATAACGGCTCTGATAACCTCTCTGATGAGGAATTTGCTTCTCGCTATGCGAAGTATTCAGATGAGATTGATGCTTTGGAGGCACAGGCAATCGCTCTTGAAGCGAAAGCAGGTGGAACTAAAATACAGACATACTGATTTTGAAAGATATAATATGGGGAATCTCACGGAATTTCTGAGGGACTCCCCTCATGTGGGATTAAAGATATGGCAAAAAAAATCTATTTGGCAGATGATGAACAGGATATACGAGAAATACTCACAGAATTTTTATCCAATGCCGGATATGAGGTAACAGCATACAAGAATGGTGATACACTCTTTTCTGTTTTTCAGGAGAAGCCCTGTGATCTTGTTATTCTTGATATTATGATGCCGGGTTCAGACGGTCTTTCCATATGTAAAAAGTTAAGGACAATATCATCAGTTCCTATTATTATTTTGAAGGCAAAGGATTCAGAGTCTGACCATATGAAGGGATTTATGTATGGAGGGGATGACTATCTGATTAAGCCATTTTCGCCGTCACTTCTTGTTGTCCGGGTAAATGCGTTGTTCCGAAGAGTTGAAATGAATATACCGGTAAAGGCAGATATTTCCTTTGGTGATGTGTGTTTTTCATGGGAGAAGCATAATGCCATTGTGAAAGAGCATGATATTGGTCTGACTATGACAGAATTTTCGCTTCTGGGATGTCTTATGGAACATGGTGGAACGGCAATCCCCCGGAATGAAATTCTCGACAAAGTATGGGGAATAGATTCTACGGAGATAGAAACCAGAGTTGTCGATGAGACAGTAAGAAGAGTCAGGCAGAAAATGAAGACCGCAGGCAGCAAAGTTCGCATTAGTGCTGTCTGGGGCTATGGCTATAAACTGGAGAATTGTAATGAATAAGACACGTTATAAAATTGCCACACTTACAGGTTCCGCCGTTATGGCAGCCATGCTTTTGAGCCTGCTGATTCTGAACATAGTTTTTAATAAAAAAACCTGCTAACAAAAGTCAAGTACTTTTAAGCAGGTTTTTTTAATTATTTCCTTAATCTATTTTTGTGTACAACAAGAAGACTGGCGTTATTTCCAGTCTGTATAATTACATCAGATGATTTTTGTCTTCTTTACTGGTAAACTTCCATCACCCTTGCATAATAAATACGCAGGAATTTATTCAATCCGGCAATTTTTGCATGCTTTTTACTTTTACCTTCACTTTCCTTTTTCAAAATATAATTGTATACGGCATCATCTTTCGGAGCAGAGTGACTTTTCAGCACTCTCATCACTTCATATCCGACTTTTCTGAGCGTTGATGAGCCCCTCTTTGTTATCCTGCGTTTTGAACCAATGAACTGTCCTGATTCATATGGTGGTGGATCAATCCCAGCCCATGCTATGAGTGCTTTTGCATTGTGCAGCTTTCTTACATCTCCAATCTCCGCAATAAGTTTCACTGCAAGGACATTACCAACTCCTCCCATTTCCCTGACAACCGAATATTCAGGTAAGGACTTCGCAAGTTCTTGCATTCGTGTTAAAATAAGAGACAGAGAGCTGTCTACAGCCCTCAATACTGATACTGCTTCCTGTACTAACATTTTGGTCGATGGGGTGCTGGAAGACAGTGTAGGAATACCACTTGAAGCTAATTCATAGACTGCCTCAGCCTTAGATCTGCTTCTGTGGTATTTCTTTTCTCTTGCCCAAGCAATATATTCCTCAGTGAACTTTTCGAGACTCATAGATGTGATCAAATCAAAGTGCCAGAATCTCTCTACAAAGTCGCTGAGTTTATCTTTTCCATTAGCTTCATTCCAACTGTTAAACATCTTCTTTATTCCCGGCAGCACATAATCCAGAACATGTGTCAGCTCCTGTAAAGCTTTCACATGTAACTCCATATAGTACCGATAACGGCGTCCCAAAAGTTTGAGTTCAGCATAGGTTTCTTCAGTGCCTTCATATCGTTGCAACTTAAACCATTTCTCAATTCCGTAGTTTGCGATCATTATTGAATCAAGTCTGTCGGTCTTTGCTCCCCTGATGCTGTTGTCTTTCGCATATTTTTTCATTGCGAACGGATTAACAACAGATACGAAATATCCTTTGTCATGAAGAAATGTCACTACGGGCAGATGGTAAATACCAGTGGCCTCCATCACTATCCTTACCTCTCCATCCAGCTTGCTCAGTAAATTATCAAGATCTTCCATGTCCTTTTCTACATGATGTATCTCAAAAGGACTGCTCACTACTTCTCCGTAAGGTTTAAGTATGCAGACTGTGCTTTTTCCTTTCGATACATCTACACCTACGCTTATCATTTTTTAATCTCCTTAAACTGTATTAGTAATTGTTCCAGCCGCACTTATTACCATCCAGTTTAGTTAGTTACGCGGGAGCGAATCCCTACCTGCTTAATCGAATGCTTATAATAAGGGGTTGGTTAACGGTCTTTTTGACGGATGCAATGATCCAAATAGAGCTACGTCAGACCAATTACTCCCCTATATTATAATAAAATAAGTGCAGCTGTCAGAGTTAATTACTCTCTAACAACTACACTTTTATGGTACTAAATAGAGCTGAGAGCTGAGAATGCAATTAAAAACGTTTTTACTTTGAATTCAGACGAATATTTGAATTACGAATCTGAAAATGATACGGGCTCTTTATATTATGCCTCACTTGTATATATGGGGGCAGATTCAGAAAACAGGGATGACATATATCAGATTCTGACACCCAAAGAGAAGAAACTTATTGACTGGTATGAAACACACCCGTCTGATGAAATGCAAAGGGCAAAAATTAACGAAGCAACTTATTATATGAAAGCCAGAACAGAGTATTACGAAGACAGCAATGAGAGATTACTTGCTTATGTGGATGTTACCGGCGAACCAGAACTCGTAAAAGAAATCAGTTTTGGTGTTTTGCTGGATGCTTTTGTCATTGCCGCTCTCGGTGCTGCCATTGGATATTTTCTCGGGAAAAAACTTGAACAAAATGACAAAGCTCAGAAGACCTTTTTTGAAAATACATCTCACGAATTAAAAACCCCGCTTATGGCAATTTGCGGATATGCGGAGGAGATTGAAATGGGAGTCATTACCGATTATTCTCAAGCGGGCAGAATGATAGTGTCTCAGACGGAGCGTATGAGTAAACTTATTGAGGATATCCTGTATTTATCAAAAATGGAAAGCGGTACGGAACCATTAAAGTGTGAACCAATAGAAATGGCATCACTGGTTCAAGATGTTTTGATGCCGCTTGAAGGAATTGTGAACAGGCGAAACCTTTCAGTATCGTTAGAACTGGACGAAGGATATGTCAACGGAGACCCGGAGAAGCTGGAACACGCTGTTGCTAACCTGATAACTAATTCCGTAAAATATGCGTGTAGTCAAATCGAAATATCGTGGAAAAATCAAGTCCTTTCCATCTGGAACGATGGAGGAGAACTTAGCACAGAGGATTTTTCCCATATGTTTGAACGTTTTCATACGGGACAAAACGGAAACAGCGGAATAGGGCTTGCCCTCTCAAAAGAAATCGTTGAAATGCACGGATGGAAACTTAGTGCGAAAAATGACAGGCATGGCATATGTTTATCAATGGTATGCCACAGTTAATTTAGGAACAATCAGGTTTACAGCTTCCAGTTTGTTGAGATGTTGCAAAATTTGGAATCAGGAGAGAATAAGAATGATTAACAATTTAATGTACATAGAATTAAAAATGGGATATTCTGATGATGATCCGGCATGGATTGGATATGTCAAAACTTCAAAAAGTAGAATAAAAATTTTTTGACATTTCTGCACATGCGTGCTAATATGATTATAGAAAAAGAGTACTACCGATAGACGGTTAGTCCGATATATGTTTTGACAAAAATTGCCGCTTCAGTTTACCAGGCTTGGGCGGCTATTTTTGTGGCTTATTATTATCTTTGCCAAAGGTATATCCAAGACCGAAGCAGGTTAAGCCGAAGCTAACCACAGCTATGAAGTCAACAATACTCATGGCTTAGCCCTCCTTTCCAGTGGATTCCCTTTCGGGTTTCTATGTAATCAGAGGGGTGCTGAGTGCCGGTGGCACTCGTTAAGCACCGACCGTAACGGAGTGTAGACCACAGTCCCTCTGTTGAAGGACTAACCGCCTACCGTTATGGTAGCACCCATGTTTCGATTATAACAGTCAGGACAGGAATCCGCAACCGGAAAGTTGCCAGTGCATAAAAATGGAGATGTGATACCATTTTGATACTAAAAAGTAAAGAGAATAAAAATATAACTTGGAAAATCTGCAATACAGGACAATATGGACACGAAAATCACAGAAAATAAAGAGATTTTAAGAACCTCACAAACGTGAAGGTGGACGTACTGTTGGATCAGGACGTGTTGCTACAGTTATCGAATAATTTTAGCATAACATCTTAATTATATAAATAGAGTACCGCAAGGTACATTGTGTCCAAACGTAAGATACCCCGGAACCGTAAGGTTTCCGGGGTTTTTCTGTTGTGTGAAAATATATAAAAGAATGGAAAAGAATAAGGAACAGTATAGAAAAACGGTTGTTGGGAGAGTAGCTTGACAATCGTTTGTGATAACAAAATGATAACAAAATTTCCAAATTATATTAAACAGGGGATGACGGAACAACTGAAAATGCAGGATCAGATGAAATGGAGCAATGAACAATATTAAAGCCTGTGCAGAAGAAATTGTGTCGAAAGAAATTATATATTTGTAATGAATAAGAAATCTCTGTTCAAATGTTTAGCGATACTTAATATTTGAATGGAGATTTTTTATAGACAAATAAATATGGCAGAAGTATAATAAGCAAAAAGAAAGGGGAGATTCTTATAAGAGAAGCACCAGAAAAATTCAAATTGGAAGACACAACAATATGGTCTTTTCCAGAAAGAGGAAGTTGGGCTACACATTCGGGAAAATATCGAGGAAATTGGTCCCCATACATTCCCAGAAACCTTATTTTACGTTATTCAAAGAAAAATGATTGGATACTAGATCAATTCTTGGGCAGCGGTACAACATTGATAGAAGCAAAGTTATTAGGAAGAAATGCTATTGGTGTTGATATAAATTCCGAAGCCATCAAACTATCTAACACAAATCTTAATTTTACTTGTCAAGAAAGTTCAAAAATTTTCACAAAACAAGGAAATGCAACTGAATTATCATTTATAAAAGATGAGAGCATAAACCTTATCTGTACACATCCACCATACGCAGATATTATACGATATAGCAAGAAAATTCCGGGAGATATTTCACACTTAAAATATGAGGAATTTTTGACGGTATTGGAGCAAGTCGCAAGAGAAGCATATAGAGTGCTGAAGAAGCAGGGAATATGTGCATTTATGATCGGAGATATACGGAGAGCAGGTTATGTGTTGCCGCTAGGAATGAATTCTATGCAGAAATTTGTTGATGCAGGATTTAAACTTAAGGAAATTGTTATAAAAGAACAGCATAATTGTCGATCAGCTAACTATTGGGACGGAAAAGAAAGAAACTTCTTAATGTTGGCACATGAGTATATTTTTATATTAAAAAAGTAGACGGCTATAAATCATAAATATATCGAAAGTAAGAACGAGTGTTTGCACAAAAGTATGCGATCGCTGAAATTAATATTGATACTGCTGAAGTTGCATGATAGAATAACGACATAGCAATATTTTAGAAAAACGAGTTTGAGGTTAAAATATGGCAGTTAGTTATAAAAAATTGTGGAAATTACTTATTGATAGAGATATGAAAAAGAAGGATTTATGTGCGGTTGCAGGTATTAGTCATGCTTCAGTAGCAAAACTTGGAAAAAATGAAAATGTTACTACAGATGTGCTGGTGAAAATTTGCACTGCTTTAAAATGTGATATTAGTGATATTATGGAAATAATAGAGATTGAAGGGGAAAAGGCGTGATGGAACAAGTTTTAAAGAAAGAAAAACAGATACAGGCAAAGCCGATCATGAAATGGGCTGGTGGAAAGACTCAGATGCTAGGTGACATCATGCCTAAAATTCCTCAAAAATATGGGAAATACATAGAGCCATTTATTGGCGGTGGTGCGTTGTTTTTTGCATTAAGTCCGGATAAAGCAATAATTGCGGATAGTAATCCGGAACTGATCAATATGTATCGGCAGGTTGCGGATAATGTGGAAGTTGTTATTTCATACTTGAAAAAGTATAAAAATACAAAAGAAGATTTTTATGAAGTACGTTCATTAGATTGGCTTAAATTAAAAAAGGAAGAAGCTGCAGCAAGAACTCTTTATTTGAATAAGACATGTTTTAACGGATTGTATCGTGTTAATAGGAAAGGTCAATTTAATGTTCCTTTTGGTAAATATAAATCCCCTAATTTTTGCGATGAAGAAGCTTTATACGCTGCTTCAGAAGTGTTAAAAAAAGTAACTATAACATGTGGAGATTATCTTTCAGTATTGAAAGAATATGCAGAACCAGGAGATTTTGTCTTTTTAGATCCTCCGTATTTACCCATATCAGAATATTCGGATTTTAAGCGGTATACAAAAGAACAATTTTATGAAGAAGATCATATAGAATTGGCGAAGGAAGTCAAAAGATTACAGGAGTTAGGCTGCCATGTAATATTGACAAATTCCAATCATCCATTGGTTCATGAATTGTATGCTGATTATAAGATTGAGGTTGTTCAGACAAAAAGGTATATCTCTTGTAATGGTAGTAAACGGAAAGGCGAAGATATTATAGTAGATATTTTGCCAAAACAGAAAACTATGTTAAAAATAGTTCCGAAACCTTTGCCTGAACAGGTAATGAAATATCCGGCAACTAGATATATGGGTTCAAAAAGCAAATTATTACCACAAATTTGGGCGGTGGCTTCACAATTTGATTTTGATACGGTAGTAGATTTGTTTTCTGGATTTGGAATTGTTGGCTATATGTTTAAGACGCAGGGAAAAACTGTGATTAGCAATGATTATATGGCAATGTCAGCAACCTTTACTAAAGCAATGGTGGAAAATAATAGTGTTGTATTACCATTGGATGAGGCAAGAAAGTTATTAATCGAAAAAAAAGAGTCTGATCATTTTGTAGAAGAGACCTTTCAAGGTCTGTATTATAAGGATGAAGAGAATAAGTTAATAGATATTTTAAGAACTAATATCGCTGGTATTAGAGATCAATATAAGAAAGCAATTGCAATGACGGCATTGATTAGAGCCTGTACGAAGAAAAGACCGAGAGGAATTTTTACATATACCGGAGATCGATATAATGATGGAAGAAAGGATTTACAGAAATCTTTAGAACAGCAATTTCTGGAAGCTGTGGAAAGTATCAATAATGCAATTTTTGATAATGGATGTGAAAATAAATCTAAACATGGAGATGCAATGGAAGTAAAAATTAAACATCCAGATTTAGTATATATTGATCCACCGTATTATTCTCCATTGTCAGACAATGAGTATGTCCGTAGATACCATTTTGTTGAAGGGTTGGCACGAGATTGGAAAGGTGTAGAAATACAGGAAAATACGATAACAAAGAAATTTAAATCGTATCCTACACCGTTTTCAACTAGAAAAGGTGCTGCAGATGCATTTGATAAGTTGTTTAAAAAGTTTTCGAATAGTATTTTGATTGTATCTTATTCCTCAAACAGTCAACCAACACAAGATGAAATGGTTGCACTTATGTCAAAATATAAGGAACATGTGGAAGTGGTGCCGATAGATTACACATATTCTTTTGGAAATCAAAAACATGCTAAGACAAATAGAAATAAAGTACAAGAATATTTATTTGTTGGGTTTAATGGAGAAGATGTATGGAAGAAAAAATAGATATTTGGTTAGTGGGGAATACCGGATTACGGAATCCCAATAGAATACAGGAAGGTTTTAAAGCGTTTGCAAATTCGCCATATGTGGGGAAACTTCGTGGGAAAGAGAATGAAATTGGCTTTATGAACTTTCTTAATGATCAAGGAATTATTCAAAATGAAGCTGGGAAAGATACGTCTGGCAGTCATGCACGTAAATGGCGTTTGATGTTTTCGAAAAATGGTTTCATTTATCCACAAGTGAAGAAAAAGGATGGAGATCAGAATGAACTGGGAAATCTGGATGATATAACACCTTTTGGACGAACATTTTTAAAGGCGGATACATATCCGGCAGTACAAGAATGCTATTTAAGAGCATTAAGTGTTGAACAATTTGCTATGCCAGATGGAAAGTCTTATTTTTCTCCATTGAGATGGATATTGGCAATTATGTTGGAGTTAGAGAAGCGAACAGGAAGCTCAGAGATTGCAAGAATAGAGTTTGCATTATGGGGACATACAACCAATCCGAGTTATTCAATTGGAAAGATCGTGGATAATATTTTGGATTTGCGTGCTCGTAGAAAACAAGCTCCATCAAAACGTAATTTTGACAAGAAAGAAGTTGCAGAACGTGGGAAATACTATGATAAGAAAGCAGACAATTTTCTTGATTATAGTGACATGAATATGCGCTACTTACGTATTTCGGGAGTATTGCAACGAAAAGGAAGAGGAATGGTCATTGTTCCGGCTAAGCATATTTTGGCTGAAAAATTGGCAAAGTCAGCATCTAATGAAGAATCGATAATGCTTCAATATAAGCGTCTATGTGAAGGGGCAGAATTACCAACAGATAATGAAGATACAGCTAAAGTATTACTAAATGACTTAATGAAGCAAATGAAAAGCAGACAAATTTTGTTTGATATTTCTGATCTTCCGCTGAATACTGCAACAGAAATTAATATTGCCAGACGACGATTAGAAGATTTGTTGTCCAAAACAGATGAAATTCAATATGCAAAAGAGCAATGTAATCAATGGCAAGAAATTGCTGATTATATGGAATTGTTGATCAAAGGTGGTGGGAAGCATACATATGATGATGACAATGTTATAGAAGTACCAAAAGATGAAACACCAGCATATTTAGAATGGATTTTATGGAGAGCATCTTTAGCTATAGATCATATGGTCAATAAACCTTATGAGGTAAGAGGATTTAAACTTGATTCTGATTTTCTCCCGGTATCTGCAGCAGGCGGTGGAAAAGGTGATCTGTATTGTGAATTTAACGATTTTACAATTTTAACAGAAGTTACGATGTCTACATCATCACGCCAGGAAGCAATGGAGGGAGAGCCTGTAAGAAGACATGTATCAGATGCGGTTTTAAAATACGATAAGCCAGTTTATGGAATGTTTATTGCTGTAAAAATAGATACGAATACAGCAGAAACGTTCAGACATGGAATTTGGTATGCACGAGGAGATGTAAAGCAGAGATTGGATATTGTGCCGTTAACATTAGCTCAATATAGAGAATATTTTATGGCAATGTTTAGAACAGGTCATGCTAATCCGGAAAAATTACGAGAATTAATTTTGCTTTGTGAAACCAGAAGAGATATTTTAAACGCACCGAGATGGAAATCGTATATAGGTACTGCGACCAATGAAATAATAAGACAAATGGAAAAGGAAACTTCTGGTAATTGAAAATTATAAATGGTGTATACAAGGAGAAGGATGAATGGCAACATACGGAAAATATCAGGTATATTATGAAAAGATAAAAACAGAAGTAGAAAAAATTAAAGAAGAAAATGGCTATCTAAATCTGTCTAAAGCATTTGCACATTGGTATTTGGAAAATGCACTGAAAATGGATGAACAAAATATTGCAGAAACAATTATTGATGGGAATGGGGATAATGGAATTGATGCAATTATAATAGAAGATGCGAAGATGACCTTATTTCAATTTAAATTTCCAGATAAGGGGAAAAATATTGACAAGCAAATTGATGAAAAGACGGTTTTGAAGATATTTAATGGATACAAAAAACTTGTAAGTATTAGAAAACCACGATCAGTAAATGAAAATTTTTTGAAATTTAGAGAGTTTGTGAAGGAAAAAAATATTTTTGATTATGAGTTTGTGTTTATATCATTTTCAAATGGGTTTTCACAACCAGCATTAGATGCATTTGAGAATGAAAGTGAAGAAATAAAAAATACAACAGGAAACGATATACAATA
The DNA here is from genome assembly GCF_056504575.1 of Blautia sp. CGZ-1-C1. Taxonomy (NCBI): domain Bacteria; kingdom Bacillati; phylum Bacillota; class Clostridia; order Lachnospirales; family Lachnospiraceae; genus Blautia; species Blautia sp. CGZ-1-C1. Next base: position 4,596 of record NZ_JBWLUT010000116.1, on the reverse strand, counting down.
TAGGATGATTCTACAAAAAAATATATGTGATTTATATGACAGAGTACAGAAGAAGGCGAAAATAGATATCAATATTACATATAAAAAATTGGATCAAAGTTATAATTTAGATGAAAATGTAAAATCATTTGTTGGTTTTGTTTCGGCAAAAAAATTGATAGAAGCATGTGAGTCACATATGGATGTTATTTTTGATGAAAATATTCGTTTATATGAGGGTGATGATAATCATGTTAATGAAGGAATATATAATACTGCTATAGGAGAAGATTCTTGTAATTTTTTCTTTTATCATAATGGTATTGTGCTTATTTGTGACAAATGTAAACAGTACAGGGAATCAAAGTGTTTTTTTAGATGGAGCATCAGTGGTAAATGGGTGCCAGACAATTAATAGTTTAAAAAGGGCATATGACGATTCGAAACTAAAAGAAGATGTATTTATACAATTTAGAATTATAGAAACAGATGATTTTGATTTAAGAGCAAAAATAACAGAATATTTAAATTCTCAAACACAAATTAGTAGCAGCTATTTTTTGGCAAATAATTCATTTATACGAGCGTTACAAATTGAATTATTGGATAAAGAATACTTTTTGGAAAGATTAAGCAATGAATATGTATATAAACATCGATTAGGTAAAGTAAAGGAATATGATAAAAAGCATATTTTGAATCTGGAAAAGGTTATTCAAATTTTTGCGGCGTTTTATTTCAATGAATACGCAGTACGAGCAAAGAGTGGAAAAGGTGAATTATTTGATAAAAAAATTGCAGAAATTTTAGTTAATGATATTGATGCAACAAAAGTTATTCATGCTGTTGAGTGGTATGAAAAAATAAGCCAAATAATTACATTATATAGAAAATGTAAGCGTTCCAATAACCATAAAATGGATTTTTTTGAGTATATGGATATGGATGTATCAGATGAGGAATATCAAAAAAAATTAAGTGAATTTTTATTTTTGAACACTGGAGATTTATTGTTGCTAAACACAATTTCAAACTTGGAAAAGAAATGTATCTATGAAGATGAACAAGATATGGTGATTGATGCGATAAAGATGTGTAAGAATGCAGTTATTAATAGTAAATTGCAACCATATCAAGCAACAAGGAATGCAACAGTATTTGCTCAAATACAAAACGATGCTAATCAATAAGTGATAACACCGTGATAACAAAATCTCCAAAAACCACACGGACACAGCGGAAAATCCGTATTTTCCCACACAAAATGAACGAAAAATAACCCTTTAGCCTCTGTAACACACCATTCTGATACCGTGAAGGTGGACGTACTGTAGGATCAGGACGTGTTGCTACAGTTATCGAATAATTTTAGCATAACATCTTAATTATATAAATAGAGTACCGCAAGGTACATTGTGTCCAAACGTAAGATACCCCGGAACCGTAAGGTTTCCGGGGTTTTTCTGTTGAGCTGAGAGAGTAATTATTTGCGGATTTTCAATAAGAAAGCAGGAACAATTGACGAAGAATGATAAAATCCTTATAATAAATTATACAAAAATTAATAACAAGAGGGAGGTCATTTCATGTTTGGTTTTATGGTAACTGCTGATGGCGGACTTACAACTGCCGGATATGTGATTACAGTTATTGCCGGAATCATTTTGTTTTTCCTGGCGATTTATTTTGCAGGGAAGAATTCAGACAAGAAAAAGCTTACCACAAGACAACTGGTATTCTGTGCCGTAGCTATTGCACTTGCTTTTATTACGTCTTATCTGAAAATCTTCAAACTGCCGTGGGGAGGAAGCGTCACTCTTTGCAGTATGCTTTTTATTGTTCTGATCGCAAACTGGTATGGGGTTGGAACAGGTATTATGGCTGGGTTTGCTTACGGAATCCTGCAGTTTATCCAGGAGCCTTATATACTTTCATTTTTTCAGGTATGCTGTGATTACATACTTGCATTTGCAGCACTTGGCCTGGCAGGATTATTTGCAAAACAGAGTCATGGACTTCTGAAAGGATACATAATAGCTGTAATTGCCAGAGGAGCTTTTCACTCTCTGGGCGGTTATCTTTATTGGATGAGCTATATGCCGGACAATTTCCCGAAATCTCTGACAGCCGTATATCCGATCTTATATAATTACAGCTATCTGCTGGCAGAGGGCATTATCACGGTGATCATCATTTCAGTACCTGCAGTGTCAAAAGCACTGACCCAGGTAAAGCGTGCCGCACTGCAGTAGTTTGTTTTGTCTGGCAACAGGGATGTGTCGTTGCCCGGTACTCAGAACATTTGGTATAGTAATTTTGTTTAACAAGATATAACAAGGATTCTCCCACCTCTATAGGGACGCCGCTGAAAAACTGTTTTTTCATACTATATACAGTGTCTCAAAGTTGATTGATGTACTTTATTTTGTGCTAATTTATACGCAAAAAGGACTTTTTCAGTGGCCTTCTATAGGTGGTGAGATGAATTGCAAACAAGAAAATGAACGGCAGTGGCGGGCGGAGAGAAATCGGTATCCCCCACTGACATGAGGCAAATCACAGTCAGCATGTTGCTGACATGTCAGACTCTGTGAAATTACCGACTGTGAGTTGAAACAAGGAAGTGTAAGAATGACAATAACGACTTTATGCTATATAGAAAATAATGGCAAATATCTGATGCTTCACAGGGTAAAAAAGCATAATGATATCAATGAGGGAAAGTGGATTGGAGTTGGCGGACATGCAGAGGGCCAGGAATCCCCGGAGGAATGTCTTTTGCGTGAGGTGGAAGAAGAAACAGGATTAACGCTGACGTCATATAAACTTCGAGGTCTGGTTACATTTATAAGTGATAAATGTGAACCGGAGCTTATGTGTGTGTTTACGGCCAACGAATATATCGGTGAATTAACAGAATGCAATGAAGGAGAACTTTACTGGATAGATAAAGCTGTTGTGCCGACACTTCCCACATGGGAAGGCGACAGAGTTTTTCTGGATTTGCTTCTTTCAGGGGATGAGCGATTTTTTTCTTTAAAATTGCAGTATGAAGGGGAGAAACTCGTAGATAAACAAGTAAATTTATATTAACCGAAAATTATAGCAATTCCATATGGAATTGCTATAAGTAAGTCCTCTGCGGAGGTTGCGAAAAGCAATAAGTTAAGCGGGTGGGACGAATATTCACCCGTTCTGGAGGAATTTATCAATGAAACGAATATCGCTGGATGACCTTCTTCATACCAGACAGAATCTTGACTATCAGGAACAGTATGAATACATAATGACATTACTGGAAAAAGGTCAGATAAAACCTGTAAAGGCTTCTAAGAGCAATGGCAAGAAGCCGGCGCTTTATCGAGAATACTGGATGGTAGAAGAACAGAAGGATTACAGCAATTATATAGAAGAAATAAAATATACCTTTTCTACTATGATTTCCGTAGATTATTATCTGGCGCATCTGGATATGTATGAGAAAGACAGAATCTGGGTACTTATGCTGAACGAATATCTGAAAAAATATACAGATGCATTACTGACACCGGAATCGCTGAATGAAAGAAGCTTTGAAATATGGCACAGAGAGAAATTTCTGGACAGAGAGCAGGGAAAGAAGATTCTGAAACGCTGCGGACTCAATGTGGAGGCTCTGAATGTATACAGGACAACAGAGCCTCTTTCATATTATACACATACAAGAAATACGCCGCAGAATATCCTGATTCTGGAAAATAAAGATCCTTTTTTCAGTATGCGCAATTACCTGCTGAATGGACATACGGAAATTTTTGGTGCAGAAATCGGAACCCTGATTTATGGTGCAGGAAAGGGTATTATTCGTTCTTTTCAGGATTTTGATCTGTGCGCGGAACCCTATATGAAACATCCGAAGAATACAATTTATTATTTCGGAGATCTGGATTATGAGGGCATCGGTATATACGAAAATCTGGCAGAAAAATTTCGCAGCAGATGGAAAATTATTCCTTTTGTGCCGGCATATCAGGCTATGCTTGGAAAAGCAGAACAGATACCTGAACTTCCGGAGACAAAGGAGCATCAGAACAGAAATATCAGTATACAATTTTTCTCCTGTTTTGATGAAATAATGGTCAAAAAAATGGAAGCTGTTCTGGATAAGGACAGATATATACCCCAGGAAATTTTAAATACTGCAGATTTCTGATACAGATTCTGATACGGAGAGGAGACTACATTACTGTTCACTCCGTTCGCAGTAACGAAGCTTCTTTTTATATTATGGATTATGGAGAATCTTATGATAAAAAATAATTGATTTTTAAAAGACAGTCTGTTAGAATATACCTGTGAAAAGGGAGTAGCTTGCCGAGTGGATTCGGTTCACTTCTTCGTCAAGACAGTTATTGAAACATATAACTCGGAAAGTGATGAAATTGCGAGACTTTTACTGTGAATGCAGTAGGAGTCTCTTTTTTTATACCTACTGCAAAATAAATGTATTCCCGGAATCTTTTTATATTTGATTTTGTGAGTACGTAATAAAAGAAAGAGAGGTATAAATGATGTTTTTACAGGTTATTATTTTGCTGGCAGGTTTTTTGTTTCTGGTGAAAGGTGCAGACTGGTTTG